>JAWVFZ010000044.1:0-8748 GCA_033855555.1 Solirubrobacteraceae bacterium | reverse complement strand
GCGGGATCGGGGACGAAGAGATCCGGCCATACGTTCAGCGCGGCGACCGTCCACCAGGCAGCGAGGAACAGCGCGAGCGCAAGCAGGCGGGCGCCGGCGCGCTTGTACGCAACACGCGGCCGTCTTCTCCGCGACTGCGTTGGCATCGCCCTTGTTGCCGCTGCCACGTCTATTCCTACAAAGTCGGTAGACATTCGGGACTAACCTAGCAGCCGCCCGCAGGTGGGCCGCCCGACCGACCCCGGACCGTCGTGGAACTACCGCAGCAGCGCGAGCTTCTGGGGCCGCGGCAGCTTCTTGATCGCCGCCTCGGCCTTCATCGCGGACGAGCGATCAGGGTGCTCCTGGGACCAGGCGAGCTCGACGGGCAGCCGCCGGCGCGTGTAGCGCGAGGCGGTCCCCGCGTTGTGAGCGGCGAGGCGCCGTTCGACGTCGACCGTCCAGCCGCAGTAGAGGCTGTCGTCGGCGCAACGCAGGAGATAGACCCAGGGCACGGGGCCACGGTAGGGTCGCCGGCGGATGAACGTCCTGTCCGTGGACGGAGGAGGCATCCGGGGCCTGATCCCGGCAATGGTGCTCGCCGAGCTCGAAGAGCGCACCGGGCGCCACGTCGCCGACCTGTTCGACCTCGTCGCCGGCACCTCGACCGGCGGGATCATCGCGCTAGCGCTGACCGTTCCGGGACCCGACGGGCGTCCCCGCTGGACGGCCAACGACCTCGTGTCGCTCTACCTGACCGAGGGCCCGCGGATCTTCGAGCACTCCATCGGGCGCCAGATCTCCACCGGCCTCGGCCTGCTCGACGAGAAGTACGACGCGCGCCCGCTGGAGCAGGCGCTCGACACCTACTTCGGCGACACCAGGATCTCGCAGGCGGTCACCGACGTGCTCGTGACCAGCTACGACCTCGAGCACCGCAAGCCGTTCTTCTTCAAGACCGACCGCGCCAAGGCGAAGCCGCTTCACGACTGGCCGATGAAAGCCGCCGCACGCGCCACCTCCGCCGCCCCGACCTACTTCGAGCCCGAGCGCCTGGAGGCCGACGGCGAGGTGTTCGCGCTGTGCGACGGCGGCGTGTTCGCCAACAACCCGGCGATGTGCGCCTACGCCGAGGCGCGCAGGCGCCATCCGCACGCCAAGGTCCGGATCGTGTCGCTGGGGACCGGCCAGCTCACGCGCAAGATCCACGCCGAGCAGGCCAGCGGCTGGGGCCTGGTCGAGTGGGCACGTCCGCTCCTGGACGTCGTCTTCGACGGCGTCAGCGACTCGACCGACTACCAGCTCGACCAGCTCGTCGCCGACGGCGACCACACGCGCTTCCAGATCGAGCTACGCGGGGCAAGCGACGCGCTGGACAACGCGCACGAGGGGAACATGGAGGACCTGCAGGACCTCGCCCGCCAGCTGATCAGCGACCGCACGGCCGACCTCGACAGGCTCGTCGCGGCGCTCTGAGGGCGCGCACCGCGGGATGTCTGGGGCGGGCTGGGCGTTGGTTGCGTGCGGTGAGGGAAGGGAGAGTCGGCGCCGTGGCTGGGCGAGCGGCCGTGCCCTGGGCCCGGCCCCGAACGTGTGCGCTCGACACTGTCCGGACTGGGCGGGGCTTTCGTCGCATATAGACGATTAGCCCGCCCAGATCCGGATGTGGGCCCTCGAACTCGCGGATAGCGCGCATAAGAGGGCCCAGGTCCCCAACAGGCGCTCCGTCCTTCCCGCAATGACCAGACCAGGCGCCGGCGGCACACCACGCGCCTGGACGGACGCCGGCGGGCGCTACGCGGCTTCTTCGACGCCGCCGCTGGCCGCGCGGCGGGGGGCGAGCTGCACCGGGGCCGAGTTCATCGCGCGCAGGCGGACGTCGCGCCAGCTGAGGCCCTCCTTGAGCAGCGCCGGCGTGCCCATGATGATCGCGGTCGTGATCTCGACGGCCTGCAGGATGATCCCGTAGCCGAGGGCGTCGGCCGAGGACACGTGATAGGCCCCTGTGAGGACGGCGACGCACGCGGCCTGGAAGACGCCGAGGTTCGACGGCGTGGCGGGCAGCACAGCCGTCACGTTGACGGCGAACAACACCGCCGCGGCGGCGCCGATGCCCGCCTGGGAGTCCAGGCCGAGCGCGACGAGCAGCGTGTAGCACGACAGCCACTGGATGCCCCAGGCGGCGAGCTGCAGCAGCGTGGCCTGGACGCCGAGCTTCGGCTGGCGGAATACCCGTAGGCCGTCGCGGACCTGGGCCATCGCGTCGCGCGCCTGCCTCAGGAGCGCCTGGACCCGGCTGGAGCGCGACGTCACGCCGCTGCGCAGCAGCGCCGGCGCCGCGATCACGGCGACCAGGATCGCGATCGGCGTGACCGTGAACGCGACGAGCGCGCCGTTATGGCCCTTGAAGTAGTCGACGGAGCTGAACATCACGATCCCGAGCCCGACCAGCGCGAGGATGTTCATCAGCGTCTGCGAGACGATCGAGCCCAGGACGACCGGCAGCCGGTCGCGAGCACGGCCCAGTCGGCGGGCGACGATCAGCGCACGCGAGGGCTCGCCGAGGCGCGCCGGCAGGGTGGCGGACATCAGCACGCCGATGAAGGTCCCCTGCAGTGCGTCGCGGCGCTTGACCTCGACGCCCGGCAGCGCAGCGCGCAGGATCGCGTGCCAGCTCAGGCCGCGGACGACCATCGAGGCGCACATGAGCGCCAGCCCGATCAGCACCCACCACGGCGTCGCCTTCAGCAGGCTGGCGCCGATCTGGTCCATCCCGATGTGCTGGAGCGCGAGCAGTGCAAGGCCGCCACCGACCGCCGAGGCGACCGCCAGGCCCGCGCGGCGGGCGATCTTGCGACCACGGCTCTGCGGCTCTGTGGCGGCGGGTTCGAGCGAGGGCAGGCGGTGGTCGGCCTTCGCGCGCGGAAGTCCGTCGGCGGGGCGCAGCCCCGTCCGCAAGGCCACCCGATCGACGAGCCCGCGGGCGGGTGAGCCAGCGGCGGCGATCGCGTCCTCGTAGGCGCTCAGCACCTCAGCGGCGACGTGCGGCCAGGCGTAGCGGGGCGCCTGCGCGGCGGCGGCGCGCGCCATCTCGGTACGGCGCTCGTGGTCGAGCGCCAGATCGCGCAGGGTCTCGGCCAGCGCCGTGGCGTCGCCGCGCGGCACGAGCAGACCGTCGACGCCGTCGCGCACCACATCGCCGTAGCCGGCGATGGCGGAGGCGACGACCGGGGTGCCGGCCGCGAACGCCTCGGTGAGGACCATGCCGAAGCTCTCGCCGCCCAGCGACGGCGCGGCGAGCACATGCGCGCGCGCGAGGACGGCCTCCTTGGTCTCGTCGTCGACCTTGCCGAGCGCCTCGATCCCGCGATCGTCGATGACGAGGTTGTCGATCTCCTCGCGGCTGGCGCCGACGATCGTCAGCCGTGCCGGAACGATCTCGCGTAGCGCCTCGAACGCGCGCAGCAGGACGGGCAGCCCCTTGCGTTCGACAGCCTGGCCGACGAAGACGATCTCGAACGGGTCGGCGTGCTCGTCGGCGACCGGCGGCTCGGCGGGCACGTCCACGCCGTTGGGAATCACGCGGTAATGGCCGCCGTAGAAGCGCCGGCCTGTCCATGCGGCGGCCTCTGACACGGCGATGCGCACCGACAGGCGGTTCAGCCTGCGCCGGGCGCCGAGTAGGTTCGCGATGTTGTTGGAGAAGCGGTTGGCCGAGTAGCAGTGGAACGTGCCGACCAGCGGGATGTCGGTCGAGCACAGGACGTCCCACCCGACGACGGGCGCCACCGGCTCGTGGACGTGCACGACGTCGAAGTCGCCCGCGGCGAGCTCGCGGCGCAGCTTGGAGACCGCGAACGGGGTGTGCGCAATGTTCGAGACCGCGCCGTTGGCGGGAAAGCCGATGGTGCGCCCGAGCGCGACCAGGTAGTCGGGCAGCTCGCGCTCCTGCGGCCGCGCGCCCTTGTGCAGGCGGGCCGACAGACGGTCCGGTGGGTCGGACGGCGCGAAGACGCGGACGTAGTGGCCTTCTTCGATGAAGCGGTCGGCCAGCGCCTCGATGTGCCGCATAACTCCACCGGGGTACGTCCAGGAATACGGTGATACGAGAGCGATACGCACAAGCTCATTCTACCGGCTTGACCTGCGCCAACTTTGGATCGCCGCGGACATACACGGTTGTCGCGACCAAGGCGAACGTGCTGATCACGAGCAGCAGCGGCCCGGAGTCGTTGGCGAGCGAGCCCGCGATGCCCGCGGCGAGGGAGCCCGCGAGCGCCGCGCGCCAGACGTCGCTGCCCGCCAGCGGGGCGTAGATGCGGTCGCGGTACTTCAGGCCGTAGACGATCGTCAGCGCCGCGATCGCGGTGGCGAACGGCATCAGACCCCGCTTGAGCGCGTTGAACGCCAGCTCGTAGCGGCGCACGACGATGTCCTGCAGCGCGCTGTTGCCGTGGGCGTGCAGCACCGTTCGCGTGAAGTGGCCGTTGCCGCCCGTCGCGAGGTCCAGCGCCGCCAGTCCGACCAGCGCGGCGGCCGGCACGAGGCACGCCAGGACGACGGCGCGGCGCGTGATGCCGCCGGGCAGCATGAAGAGCGTCGCCACGGCAGCGCCGCCGCCCACGGTGATCACGCCGCCGACGTCGGCGCCCAGCCGCCCCGAGCCGATCGCCGCGCCGAGCGCGAGCCCGGCGCCGGCAAACGCGGCCGCGCCGCCGCGCGAGCGCGTACGGCCGTACATCAGCGCCGCGATCCCCACGAACAGCAGCACCGGCAGCGCGGCCTCGAGCTCGTTGCCGATGCCGTAATAGCGCGAGCCGAACCGCGGGTTGGGCCCGAGCAGCGAGCGGATGATGAGGTCGGAGTGGCGTCCGAGATCGACGACGTAGAGCAGGATGGTCAGCAAGCACGGCACGACAGGGCCGCGCGGCCACGGCAACAGCCGATCGGTGACCGCCCCGAGCAGGAACGAGCCGAACGCGATGATCAGCAGCTCCGCCCCGCGGCCCGGGTGCAGCGCGGCGGTCAGGAGCAGGACGCTGAGCAGCCACATGATCGCCAGCGCGCCGATCCGCATCGCCGTCCGCGTCCCGACACGGTCGGCGACGATGCCGAGCACGAGCAGCAGGAGGAGCCACGCGGCCAGCACGGTCTCGAGCGCGGGGAAGCGGCGCCCGCCGACGACCCGCAGCCGGTCGCTCAGCGACTTGAGCGCGGCGCTGTCGCGCGGGCCGTCGAGCTCGATCTGCTGGCCCTTCATGTCGCTCGGCACCTTCTGGCCGAGCCACTGCAGGACCGTCGGGGCGAGATCGATCCCCGCCACGATCCCTTGGAGCTTGGTCGACGCGGATGTGAGGCTCTTCGGGCCGCCCAGCCCGAGGATCCCGATGGGCAGCAGCTGCGGCGCGTGCATGGGCGGCGGCGTCTGCATCACGATCAGCAGCTCGTTCGGGCTGCGGTAGGCGATGAGTTGCTCGACCGCGGTGTCCCCCGCCGCCCCCGTCGGCAGCCCGGCGACCACGAAGCTGCGTTTGGCCAGCAGCTTCTGCGCGCGGCGCGCCGCGTCGTCGGCCTTGCCGATCGAGATCAGGCTCACCCGCCCGGCCCGGTTGGCCGCCGGGAGCGCCTCGATCTGCGTGCGGCCGCTGATGCCGGCGTACGCGGCGCCGCCCGGGATGCTCTGCGCGAGCAGCCCCGGCATGATGTCCGCCGGAGCCGACTCCGCGCGGGTGCGCGCCTCGAGCCAGCCCTGGAAGAGCGCGGTGTGGCCCTGGGGGTAGAAGGCCATCGCCGGCAGTTGCTTGGGCGTGTATGCAGCCTGGGAGACGCGCGTCCCCTGCGTCATGTCCAGTAGCGCCTGCTCCTGGTCATAGCCGCCCTGGGTCGCCCCCAGGAGGCCGAGCGACAGTTGCGGGTGGAAGTCCAGGCGGTCGAGGATGGAGGGCACCTCGACGGGGACATCGGTGGGCCGCGTGTCGATCGGCAGGAACGCGAGCATCACCTTGCGGCCCTGCGGCCCGGCCTCCGCGCGCGCGGCGGCAGGCGCCAGTGCGCAGGCGGCGGCGAGCGCGAGGAGCGCCGCAACTATCCTTTGTGAAGCATGGCCGAGCGCCACTTCGTCAAATACACCTTCCTGAAGGTCGATCCTGCCTGGCGCCGGTTGACGGCTGCTGAGCGGGCCGAGGGCAAGCGTGAGTTCATCGCCGCCTGCGAGGACTTCGGCGCCGACCACTTGGTACAGAGCTTCTCATTGGTCGGCACGCGAGGGGATTGCGACCTGATGCTCGTGGCCGAGGCCGAGAACCTGGAGCGCATCCACGAGTTCCATGTCGTCCTCGCCCAGAGCGGGCTGACGAAGTGGTGCACCACGCCCTACTCGTTCCTCGGCCTGCGCAAGACCAGCGAGTACTCCGACGATGTCCGCAACGTCCCGCGCCCGTTCCGCGGCAAGTACCTGTTCGTCTATCCGTTCGTCAAGACGCGCGCCTGGTACGCGCTGCCCGCCGACGAGCGCTGGCGCGTGATGCAGGAGCACATCAAGGTCGGCCGCGAGTACCCCACGGTCGACAACCACACGACGTACTCGTTCGGCTTCGATGACCAGGAGTTCGTGGTCGCCTTCGACACCGACGACGCCGCCGCGTTCCTCGACCTGGTCCAGCGCCTGCGCACGACCGAGGCCTCGGCCTACACGCTGCGCGACACCCCGAGCTTCACGTGCATCAACGCCTCGCTGGAGCGCGCGGTCAACGCGCTCGACGGCGAGGCCCTGACCATCTCCCTCACATGAACATCGAGACCGATACCGACATCCGCGACATCACCGTCATCGGCGCCGGCCCCGTGGGCCTGTGCACAGCGTTCTGGGCCGGCATGCGCGAGGCCAGCGCGCGCATCATCGACTCGCTGCCCGAGATCGGCGGCCAGCTGACCACGCTGTACCCGGAGAAGTGGATCTTCGACGTGCCCGGGCACCCGCGCGTGCTCGCCAAGGACCTCGTCGGCCAGCTGCGCGAGCAGATCGAGCCGTTCGATGTCCCGATCCATCTCGAGACGACAGCCGAGTCGATCACTTATGAGGGCGAGGGCGAGGACCGCGTCGTCGTGCTGCGCACGGCCGAAGGCCATGAGCTGCGCTCGCGGACGGTGATCGTTTCGGGCGGCCACGGCGCGTTCGAGCCCAAGAAGCTGCCGGTCTCCGACGTCGACATGGAGCCGTGGGAGGGCAAGGGCGTCCACTACCTCGTGGGCGACAAGCACGCGTTCATGAACAAGCGCGTCGTGATCATCGGCGGCGGCGACTCGGCCTGCGACTGGGTGCTGAACCTGCTCGACACGGCCGAGCACATCACGCTCGTGCACCGCCGCGACGCATTCCGCGCCCACGAGGCGACCGTGTCGCAGGTCCGCGAGGCGGCCGAGGGCCCCCACGTCGACCTGCACACGCCCTACGTCGTCAAGGAGGTCAACGGCAACGGGGCCGTCGAGGGCGTCGTCCTGCACAGCGCCACCGAGGGCGAGGACCACTCGTTCCCGATCGCCTGCGACGCGATCCTGCTGCAGCTCGGTTTCTCCACCAAGCTCGGTCCGCTCAAGGAGTGGGGCTTCGAGCTCGAGAAGAACGCGATCAAGGTCGGGCCCACGTTCGACACCTCGCTCGAGCGCGTCTGGGCGTGCGGCGACATCACCACGTTCGACGGCAAGATCAAGCTGATCGCGACGGGCTTCGGCGAGGCGGCGATCGCTGTCGCGCAGGCGGTCCACACGATCCGCCCGGAGATGAAGCTGCAGCCGGCCTACTCGACGAACACCGGCGTGCCCGGCGGCGTCGAGGGCCAGCCCTGAGTTCGCCGGCCGCGGCGCATCTGCGCGGCGCGGACCCGGTCCTGGCGCGGCTGATGGACGAGGTCGGGGAGCCGTCCACCGAGCGCGATCCGTCCAGGCCGGACCCGACCGACCACTACGGGGCGCTCGTGCGCGCAATCGTCGGCCAGCAGCTCAGCGTGGTCGCGGCGAGGGCGATCTACGGGCGCCTCACGGCGCTGTTCGATGATCGCCCGCCGACGCCGCAGGAGCTCCTGGACCAAGATCCCGAGCTGCTGCGCTCCGCGGTCGGCCTGTCGCGCGCCAAGGTGCTGTTCCTGCGCTCGCTCGCCGAGCACGTGCTGAGCGGGCAGCTCGAGCTCGAAGCGCTGGGGCATCTGACCGACGACGAGATCGTCGCCGAGCTGACCGCGATCAAGGGCCTGGGCGAGTGGACCTCGCACATGTTCCTGATCTTCCAGCTCGAGCGCCCGGACGTCCTGGCGGTCGGCGATCTCGGCGTGCGGCGCGCTGTCGAGCGCGCCTACGGGCTCGGCGACCTACCGTCGACCGCCGAGCTCACCGAACTGGCCGAGCCCTGGCGGCCCTACCGCTCCGCGGCCTGCCGGCTGCTCTGGGCTTCGCTGGCCAACACGCCCGACGCGTAGCGCTCGCGGAGCGCCTCCCAGCGATCGACCGGCCAGTGGGGCCACTCGACGCGTGTGCCGTCGTCGAGGAAGTCCTGGAGGAAGTCCAGGTGCACATGCCAGCCGGCGCTCACCCTGATGCGCATGGACTCGTCGGGGACGGGCGTCCTGGCGACGAGCGTCAGGATCGTCGCGTCGCCGTCGGGCCGCAGCTCGAAGCGCACGACGCCGTGCGGATCGCCCTCGATCTCCAGCAGGCGGCGGGGCTCCAGAGCCGTGATCGTCGCCGGCATGCTCGCCGAGTTGCCGTTCTCGTCGG
>JAWVFZ010000043.1:0-5663 GCA_033855555.1 Solirubrobacteraceae bacterium | reverse complement strand
TCATCTGCATCGCCCACTCGAAGTCCTCGTCGGTGATCGCGAGGAACCCATCGAGTCGCAGCCGGATCGCTCCGACGTTGTTGACCAGTACGTCGATGCGACCGTGGTCCTCGATCGCGTTTGCGATGAGGCGCGCGGGAGCGTCGGGCGCGGCGAGATCGACGGCCACGGCCGAGACGCCTTCGAGGCCGTCGAGCGCTTCGGTGCTGCGCGCGCCGGCGATGACCCGGGCGCCTTCGTCCGCCAGCGCGCGGGTCACGGCGAGGCCGATGCCCTTGCTGGCCCCGGTGACGACGGCGACCTTCCCTGCGAGATTCAGATCCATCGGCTTCTCCTCGAGATCGGGCTCATCGCAGTCCCTCCACCACGAACTCCGACAGCTCGGGATGGCGCTGGATGTAGGCCGCGGCAAATGGGCAGGTCGGGATCACGGTCTTGCCCTTGGCGCGGATGCCTTCGAGGGCTCCTGTCACCAGCATGCCCCCAAGACCTTCGCCCTCGTGGCCCTCGGCCACTTCGGTGTGGGCGACGATCACGCTGTCGCCGGCGGGCAGATAATCGACCCAACCCGCGACGGCGCCGTCGATCACCAGCTCGAAGCGCGACTTGGCGGGGTTGTCGATCACGTTCATCGGTCCGGTCTCATTCTGCACAGCAGTGTGGGTCAGTGCTCGTGCGCCGCCATGTGGGCTTCCTGCGGTCTGCGAACCGTGAGCCACATGAGGCCGGCGAAGACAAGTAGCGCCAAGACGTTCAGCGCGAGCTTGTAGTCCGCCTTGATCGAGCCGAAGACGTCCTTCGTGCTCGGCCGGGTGTGCGGGATCAGCCCCAGGCCGCTGAACAGCACGTCGATGACCAGCGCTGCGAGCACCATGGTCACGAACATCAGCGCGGTGATCCGCAGCGCGAACTCGGTGCCGTAGTACTTGCGATAGGCGACGATGATCGGCAGGACGATCAGGTCGGCGAAGATGAAGGCCATCACGCCGGCAAAGCTGATCCCGCCAGACCACAGGACGGCCGCCAGGGGGACGTTGCCCACCGAGCAGACGAAGCTGAGCACGGCGATGATGGGGCCGATGAAGGCGCCCCAGATCGCCTGCACGGCGGCCGGCGAGTCCTCGAGGAACAGGCCGTTGAAGAAGTTGTCGCCGAGCAGCGCGATGAACCCGGCCAGCAGGAAGCCGATCGTGATCTCCTTGTAGAGCATCTGCCAGTCGCCGCGGAAGTTGTGGGCCACGTCCGACCAGGACTCCGCCGAGGCCAGGCGCTCGCGCCAGGTGAGCTCGCCGGCGGCGGCGTGATGCTGATGGCCCGCGTCCGCCGATCGGGCGTGCTCACGGGCTCGCTCCTCGAGCTCGCGCGAGACGAACAGACGCAGCATCGCCCACATGAGGCCGATCATCACGAGCCCGCCCACGTACTCGGCCAGCGTGAACTGCCAGCCGATCAGCACCCACAGCACCAGCCCCAGCTCCCAGACCAGGTTGGTCGAGGCGAACTGAAACGCCAACGCGCTGGCGGCCGATGCGCCCTTCTGGAAGAGGCTCTTGGCGATGGCGATCGCGGCGTAGGAGCACGACGACGACGCGGCGCCCAAGCCGGTCGCCCTGGCGATGGGCGCGAAGCCCTCTCCCGACAGCGCGCTCTCGATGCGCTCGCGCGGGACCCATGCCTGCACGATCGCCGAGATCGCAAAGCCGAGCACGAGCGCCCACCAGACCTCCCAGGCCATCAGGAAGGCGTTCCACAGACCGTCGCCGATCTTGGCGATCACGTCAGCCATTGTCGCGTGTCGGCCCAGCGGCGCGCCGGCGTTGCACGACAACGAACGCAGCGGCGCCGGCGATCGCCAGCAACGCAGCGACGAAGAAGTTCAGGCGCAACCCAAGGACGTGGTGTGCCGGGTCCACGCGCAGCAACTCCTCGAAGATCCGAAAGGCGCTGTAGCCGCAGACGTAGAGCGCGAACAGGCCTCCGCGCCCGACGCGACCTGTGCGATCCAGCCGCACCAGCAACGCCGCGAGGGCGACGTTCCACAACAGCTCGTAGAGGAAGGTCGGGTGGAACGTGGGGCTTGACGCATACCGCGCCGGGCGATGCGAAGGGTCGATCTCCAGACCCCACGGCAGGCTGGTCGGCCGGCCGAAAAGCTCCTGGTTGAAGTAGTTGCCGATGCGCCCGATGGCTTGGGCGACGAGCAGTCCAGGGGCTGCGGCGTCCAAGAAGCTCAAGACGTCCACTCGGGCGCGGCGCAGCCGCCAGACGCCCACAATCGTTCCCAGGGCGATCCCGCCCCAGATTCCCAGGCCGCCCTGCCAGATGGCCAGAGGACCCCACCAGTGGTGAGGGACCTCGTTGAAGCTGGTGGCCACGAAGTACAGGCGCCCGCCGACCAGGCCGGCCGGGACGGCCCAGATCGCCACCTCGGAGACGAGCTCACGCGAGCCGCCGCGTCGCTCCAGGCGGCGGCCGGTGATGTACACCGCCGCGGCGATGGCGACGATGTACATGAGCCCGTAGATCCGTATGTCGAACGGGCCGAGGTGGACTGAGTTGAAGGACGGGCTGGGGATCGAGGCCGAAATCAGTGGCTCATCATCCCGCCCAGCCGCCCGGGCCCCGACTCAGACCATCAGCTGGCTGACGCTGAAGACCGCCCCCTGCGGATCGGCCAGGACGGCGCGGCGGAAGCCCGCGATGTCGTGGGGGGCCTGGACGACGCTGCCTCCGAGCACAGGCGCCTTGTGGGACGCCTCCTCGGCGTCGTCGATCCAGAAGTCGACGTGCCACGCCACGGGAGGGCCGCCGCCGTTGGCGGGCACCATCGCGCCGACAACCTCACGTGACACCGGCTGCTGGGGCTCGCCGCCGACGTAGCCGGGCACGCGCCAGAGCGTGACCTTCGATCCGCCGGCGTCGAACGTTTCGGTCGTCCACCCGAAGACGGCGCCGTAGAACGCCTTGGCCCCCTCGGTGTCTCCCGTGACGAGCTGGCTCATCGCCCACGCGCCGGGCTCGTTGACGAGCTGCGCGCCGCGACGCTCGAGCGGCTCCCACGCGCAGAACGCTGCGCCGGCGGGGTCCGCGAGGATCGCCACGCGGCCGCCCCCCGGCGAGTCGAACGGCTCGCCGATCACGGCGCCGCCTTCCTCGATCACCTTTGCAGCCGTGGCGTCGGCGCTGTCCACCCAGACATTCGTCGCCCAGATGGCAGAGGGCGGGGGCGGCGCCGGGTGCGGCGATGCGAGCGCCGCGACGTCGCGGCCGCGCATCCTGCACACGAAGTACTTGCCGGGGTGGCCAGCCGGCATCAGGTTCTCGGCCTCCCAGCCGAACAACCCTTCGTAGAACGGCACCGCCGCCTCGGTGTCGGGGTGGACGGCGACGACCCAACACGGGACGCCGGGCTCGTATCCATCGCGCTCGCTCATCTGCAGTTGCTCCTTAGCTGGTCGTGTCGTACTCGTCGTGGCGCCGCCACCACACATAGGGCGCGCTCTGCGGGCGCCCCTCCGGCGAGTCCTCCCACGTCTCCTGGCGCCCGAATGGCGCCAGGTCCAGGAAGCTCCAGTTGGTGCCGAGCGCCTCGACGCCGCGCCCGTCCGTGAA
This sequence comes from Solirubrobacteraceae bacterium, assembly GCA_033855555.1. Classification (GTDB taxonomy): domain Bacteria; phylum Actinomycetota; class Thermoleophilia; order Solirubrobacterales; family Solirubrobacteraceae; genus AC-49. The sequence continues at coordinate 2,051 of JAWVFZ010000043.1, read as the reverse complement.
GTAGGTGCGAAAGACGTCGTCGCCGTCGCGCAGGAAGACGCTCAGGCCGAAGATCTCGCCTTCGGGGCGCGACCGGCCGAAGTCGGCGTTGAAGTCGCTGCCGGCCGACGAGTACCACGGGAACGTCCAGCCCATGCGCTTGCGGTAGGCCTCGATCTGCTCGAGCGGCGCGAGCGACACGGCGGCGAACGAGACGTCGCGCGCGTGCAGGTGCGCGGGGTGTCCCAGGTTGTCCATCACCAGCGAGCATCCGGGGCAGCCGGCGTCGGGCCAGCCGTTCACGCCCGGAGCGAACATGAAGTGGTAGAGGATCAACTGGCGGCGGCCCTCGAACAGGTCGACCGGGCGCGCCTCCCCGGCGGGGCCGTGCAGGACGTAGTCCTTTTCGATCCGGACCATCGGCAGCCGGCGGCGCTCGGCGGCCAGTGCGTCGCCCGCGCGGGTCGCCTCCTTCTCCTTTACGAGCAGCGCCTCGCGGGCCGCGCCCCACTCCTCCTCTGAAACGACCTGCGGGAGAGCCATCCGTTCCTCCGAACCTCGTGCTTGGAAAAACCAACTATACAGACGGAAAATCCGACCTCTCCGCTAGACTGCCGGCATGGTGCCCCGGCGGACATACGGCGATCGCTGCGGCATCGCGCGCGCACTCGACCTCGTCGGCGAGCGCTGGGCGCTGCTCGTCGTGCGCGAGCTGCTGCTGGGCCCGAAGCGCTTCACCGACCTGCGCGAAGGCCTGCCGCACGTCGGCCCCGACGTCCTCGCCCAGCGCCTGCGCGACCTGGAGGAGGCCGGCCTCCTGCGCCGGCGCAAGCTCGCGCCGCCGGCCGCGTCGCACGTCTACGAGCTGACCGGCCGCGGGCAGGAGCTCGAGCCGGTCATCCTCGCGCTCGGCCGCTGGGGCAGCGCGCTCCCGTACCCGCCCGGGGATCCGGTCTTCGGCGCCGACGCCGCGATGCTCGCGCTCAAGACGATGTTCGACCCGGCGGCCGCCGACGGGCTCGACGCACGCTACGAGCTGCGACTCGGCGAGCACCGCTACCGGGCCGCGGTCTCCGCCGGGAGGCTCGAGCTCGCCCGCGGGACCGCCGACGACCCCGACGCGACGATCGAGACCGACCCGGCGACGCTTGCCGCGGTCGTGTGGCACGGCAGTCCGGTGGCCGACCTGCAGATCGCCGGCAGCAGGGCCGCGGCGAGGCGTTTCCTCAAGCTCTTCGCCGCGTAGGCCGGCTTGTCAGTCCACGCGCTCCAGCAGTGCGCGGCCCTCCGGACCCAGGACGCCGGCGGCGCTGGCGCGTCCGGGCAGCTCGTACACGGCATCCGTGAGGACGTCGCGCCAGCGTCCTTCGGCGGCCGCAGCCAACGTCCACGAGTCCACCGTCCAGCCATCGCGCAACGCGACCGCGACGAGCACGTCGTCGCCGCGCATGAAAGCGCACACGTCGTCGCCCGCCGGTATGGGCGTGTACGCGCCGGCGAACGCCTCCGGACGGCGGGCGCGAAGGTCAAGCGCGCGCCAGACGACGTGCAGCTTCGCGGTCTCCTTCGCCGGCGGAGCGCCCGCCTTCAGCTCGTCGAGCCCCCTCCGGCGCGCCTCCCAGTCCACGGGCCGGCGATTGTCGGGGTCCACGAGCGAGAGCGCCCACAGCTCGTCGCCCTGGTAGATGTCGGGCACGCCGGGGCAGGTGAGCTTCAGCAGCGTCTGGGCGAGCGCGACCCGCTCGCCCAGCTCCGTCGCGCGCGCGACGACGCCGTCGAAGCCGTAGCGGAACGGGCCGTGGTCGAGCAGCGCGGCTGCGAACGCCTTGACGGCAGCCTCGTGCTCGAGATCGGGCTCGACCCAGTTCGACGTGACCTTCGCCTCACGCAGCGCCTTCTCGAGATAGCCGGCCAGCCGCTCCTCCGTGATCGGCCACGCGCCCAACAGCGTCTGGTAGATCAGCAGCTCCTCCTCCGGCGTCGGCCCGTCGGCGGTGATCAGCTCGGCGTTGACCGAGCGCCATGAGCGCACCGCGTCGGCCCAGTCCTCGGCCATCGACGTCAGCCCGAGC
>JAWVFZ010000042.1:0-2699 GCA_033855555.1 Solirubrobacteraceae bacterium | reverse complement strand
ACGTTCGACGGGACGGTCAACGACACGGGAACCGGCATCCGGCTGTTCAACAACGGCGTCTCGGCGGTCACGTTCACCAAGACGATCACGGGGAGCACGGGTACCAGCCCGGCGTTCTCCGCGACCGGCGGAGGCACCGTCTCGGCCGCGGCTTCCGGCAGCACGCTTACGACAACCACCGGCATCGCGCTGGACGTCCGCAATAACACGATCGACAACGGTGGTTTGAAGTTCCAGAGCATCTCGGCGAACGGCGCCCCAAATGGCATCAGGCTCGACACCACGGGCAGCAGCGGCAGCCTGACGGTCAGCGGCACGGGCACCGCGAACACCGGCGGCACGATCCAGAACACCACCGGCCACGGCATCTCCCTGAATGACACGCAGGGCGTCTCGCTGACCGACATCCGCGTGCAGAACCCGCAGCACGCGGGCATCAAGGGCGCCAACGTGCACGGCTTCGCGCTGATCGACAGCACGGTCACCGGCGCGGGCTCGGCCCTGACCGACACCACCGATTCGTCGCTGGCGTTCAACGACACCAGCGCGGCGACTCCCAACAACCTGGACGGCGTGGTCACGGTGACCAACAACACGCTCTCCGGCGCCTACGGCGGCGGCATCGACGTCGCCAACTACACCGGGACGATCTCCAACGCCACGATCTCCAACAACACGATCTCCAGCTCGACCAGCCCCGCGGCGAGCAAGGGCAGCGGCATCGCGCTGAACCTCTTCGGGACGGCCTCGACCGTGGCCAGCCTGACGAAGGCCTCGATCACGGCGAACACGCTCACGAACTTCCCGAGCGGCGACGGCATCAGCGTCCAGGGCGGCAACACGTCCGGCGCCGGGGCGCCCCCGGGCACCTACGGCGTCCCGTCGGGCAGCGTGCCCGGAATCGGCGCCAACCTCATCGACATCTCCTCGAACCACGTGACCGGCGATGCGACCAACAAGCTCAACGGCGCCGGCATCTCCGCCTCCGTGACCGGCAGGGGACAGGGCAACTTCTCGATCACGAACAACGGCGGCGGCGGGCAGCCGATCACGAACGTCAAGGCGGAGGCGATCGCCCTCGGCGCCGCGGGCAATGTCAACGCGAACTTCCTCGTCACGGGCAACACTGCGGTGGCCAATAACGTGCTCGGGAGCTCGGGTATCGGCCTGGGCACGGACATCAACCAGCAGGCGGATCTGAGCACCAACACGTCCGACACGCCGGTCGTGAACGCGAACATCGCCAGCAACTCGATCGCGGGCTCCAGCGGCCCCGGGATCCGCGTGCTGACCCGCGACAGCAGTGGGACGACCAACCTGAGGGTCACCAACAACACCGTCGGTAGCCCGGCGCAGGCGGCGACGGCGGGCATCCGCCTCGACGCCGGAAGCTCGGGCAACGCTTTGTACAACCCGACCGTCTGCGCCGAGGTCCTGAACAACAGCGCGAGCACCGGCCCCTCGAACAGCTTCGGGGACGTGACCTCCGGGATCGTGCTCTTCAAGCGCTCGGCGAGTGCCACCACGTACAAGTTCGGTCTCACCGGGCTCAGCCCGAGCCCAGCGACCGCGGCGCAGAGCGAGGCGTACGTCGCCGGCAACAATTCCGGCAGCGCGGTCGGAGCCGGGTTCTACGCCGGCAAGAAGGCCACTGTCGTGGCCGGCGACCAGTTCACCTCCTGCACACTGGGGTTCTGATGGGGCACACGACGGACACCCACGGGGTCACGCGCCGCTCGCTGCTGCGCACCGGCGGCACAGCCACCCTCGTCGCGATTGTCGGCACGCGGCCCTGGTCGATCGCGACTGCGGCGGCGGCGGAGAGCTCTCCGGCCTATTTGCGGCGGTCGTCCTACCTGCCGCTGGTCGGGGACACCTTCCGGGTTGGCAATGGCAGCATCCTCCTCGACGAGGTCAGCGGCGACCGCGAGGACGTCTTCGGCCTCACCTTCTCCGGCGATCCGCTCGAGCAGGGCATCCACAACCTGCGCCACCCGCAGCTCGGGACGTTCTCGCTGTTCATCGCTCCTGTCGGCGGGGCCGTCGACAAGCAGGTCGTCGTCGACCGGTCGGTGAAGCTGAGCCAGGCCACCGCGGCCGCCGGCGCGCCGCCGGTCGTTGCGGCGCCCGTCCCGACGGCGCCGGCGGCGTATGCCGTGCCGGCTGCCGCGCAGGCGAAAGGCCACCAGCCCCTCTTCCGTCACGCGAAGCTGCGCCGTGCCGGGCATGGCCTGCGCTGCGAGCTCACCTTGCGCCGCCCGGTCAAGCGCGTCGAGCTGCGCCTGCTGCGGTCCGGAAGGACCCTCGCCAGGGCGTCCAAGAAGCTGCACGGCGACCATCTCTCGCTGCGGCTCGCGACGCGCCACCGCCTGCCCGCGGGGCAGTACGACCTGCTTGTCGTCACGACCGACCTCAAGGGCCGCGTGACCGCCCAGGTCACGACGGTGGGGGTGCGCTAGCCATGGCGGAACCGTTCATTGGAGAGCTGAAGCTGTTCGCGTTCGGCCTTGTGCCAAAGGGCTGGGCGCTCTGCGATGGCGCGCTCAAACCGATCAACCAGAACCAGGCGCTCTTCTCGCTGCTCGGGACGATGTACGGCGGCGACGGACGCGTCAACTTCGCGCTGCCGGACCTGCGCGGCCGCGTGCCGCTGCACTCGTCCACGATCCTGCAGGGCCAGAAGCTCGGCCATGAGTACG
>JAWVFZ010000041.1:0-4118 GCA_033855555.1 Solirubrobacteraceae bacterium | reverse complement strand
CCCTCTCCCCGCACACTATCCGGTCGATGTTGCGCTCGTCATCCATGTTGAACACATGGATCGGGAGGTTGTTCTCCATGCATAGCGTGAGCGCAGTCAGGTCCATGACGCGCAGCTGCCGCGACACGGCTTCGATGTGCGTGATCCCGTCGATCAGCATCGCTTCGGGGTCCTCGCGCGGGTCCGCCGTGTAGACGCCCTCCACCCCATTCTTGGCCATCAGCAGGGCCTCGGCGTGCGTTTCGACCGCGCGCAGCGCCGCAGCGGTATCGGACGAGAAGAACGGGTTGCCGGTGCCGGCGGCGAAGATCACGACGCGGCCCTTCTCGAGGTGGCGCATCGCGCGACGGCGAACGTATGGCTCGGCGACCTCCTGGACGTGCAGCGCGCTCTGCACGCGGGTGTGGACGCCCAGCTTCTCGAGCGCGTCTTGGAGCTGCAGCGCGTTGAGGACGATCGCGAGCATCCCCATGTAGTCGGCCGTCGCCCGGTCCATGCCCGATGCCGCGCCCGCGATGCCGCGGTAGATGTTGCCGGCGCCGAGGACGATGCCGATCTCGACGCCGCGGTCGTGGACATGCTTGATCTGCTGGGCGACCGCGTGCAGCCGGTCGGGATCGGTGCCGTAGTCGAGCGAGCCCATGAGGGACTCGCCCGACAGCTTCAGCATGATCCTCTTGAAGACCGGAGCTTGGCCCAAACCGGGAGTCAGTATGCCCGTGCGGACATCCTCGCCGCACCCTGATGGGGTCGGCGACCCTCCGGGGGCCGAATTAATCGCCCACCTGGAAGCGGGCGAACCGGCGGATGACGACGTTCTCGCCGGTCTTGGCCGAGAGCTCGGCGCGGAGCTGCTCGATCGTCTTGGACTCGTGCTTGTCCTCGTTGACGTGGACCTGCTTGAGGAGGACGACCTCCTCCATCCACTTGCGCAGCTTGCCCTCGGCGATCTTCGGGCGCACGTTCTCCGGCTTGTCGGCGGCCTGCTGCTCGAAGACGCGCAGCTCGGCCTCCTTGTCGGCGTCCGGGATCTCATCCTCCGAGACGTACTTCGTGCCGGGGACCGCAGCGACGTGCATGGCGATGTCGCGGGCGAAGCCGATGAAGTCCTCGTTGCGCGCCACGAAGTCGGTGTTGCAGTCGATCTCGACGAGCACGCCGACCTTGCCCGTGGCATGGATGTAGGACTGCACCGTGCCCTCGGTGGCCTCGCGGCCGGCGAGCTTGGCGGCCCCGGACAGGCCCTTCACGCGCAGGTACTCGATCGCCTTGTCGACGTCGCCACCGGATTCGGTCAGGGCCTTCTTGCAGTCCATCATCCCCGCGCCGGTGCGGTCGCGCAGGGCCTTGACGTCCTTGGCCGAGATCTGGGTGTCGGTGCTCATGATGCTGGCTGCTCCTGCTGGGTCTCGGTCTGCGGCTTGTCAGCGACGGGCGTGGGCTCCTCGGGCGTCACGACGTCGGCGAGCGGGGTCTCCGGCGGCGAAGCGGGGTCGGGCCCGGCGGCCTCGACCTCGATCGGCTGCTGGGCGGCCTCCTCCTCGGCGGCGCGCGCCGCGGCAGCGGCGGCCTCCTGGCGCGCCAGCTCCTCGGCCTCGCGGCGGGCCTTCTCCTCGGCGGCGCGCTGCGCGGCTGCCTCGGCCTCCATGCGGGCCTTCTCCTCCTCGGCGCGGAACACCGAGCGGCCTTCGGCGACGACGTCGCCCACAGCCTTGGCGATGAGTCCGCACGAGCGGATGGCGTCGTCGTTGCCGGGGATCACGTAGTCGATGCCGTCGGGGTCGCAGTTGGTGTCGACCAGGCCGATGATCGGGATCCGCAGGCGGCGGGCCTCCTTGACCGCGATCTCCTCGGTCTTGAGGTCGATCACGAACATCGCGTCGGGCGTGCGCTGCATGTTCTTGACGCCGCCGAGGTTGGCCCGCAGCTTCGCCAGGTCCGCCGTCGCCGCCATGCGCTCACGCGTCGGGAGAAGTGCCAGCTGGCCCTCCGCCTCGTAGCGCTCGAGGTCGTGCAGGCGCTTGGTCCGCAGCGAGATCGTCTGGAAGTTCGTCAGCAGCCCGCCGAGCCAGCGATGGTTGACGTAGGGCATGTCGCACGCCTCGGCCGTCTCCTTGATGGCGTCGCGAGCCTGCTTCTTGGTCCCCACGAAGAGGACCGTGCCGCCGCGATGGGCGACCTGCGAGAGGAACTCCTCGGCCTGGCGCAGGAGGCGCTCGGTCTTGAGGAGGTCGATGATGTAGATCCCGCCGCGCTCGCCCCAGATGAAGCGGCGCATCTTCGGGTTCCAGCGGCGCGTCTGGTGTCCGAAGTGAACTCCGGACTCCAGCAGCTCCCTGATGCCGACGTCGGCCATAGGTACTGCTCCCTTGAATATGAGTGGACTGCGGATGCCCACCGGCGGAAGGCGCAACCCGGGCAAGTCCCGGGCAGGGGGCGCCATCCGTTGACCCGGTGGGGTCGTAGGACGTTGAGCGACGGAGGATAGCGGGGTGGCTTGCCGCAAGTTCCTCGTCAGACCTCCGTTTGGAGTATTGCGGTCCGGACGCCTTCCCCTACCTCCGGTGGTTCGGTCCGTCCATGCCAGACAGAAGCGGGGCGACTGCGTGTGCGGGTCGCCCCGCTTTGTCTCCTACACCCGCGCCGGGTCGTACGTGCCGAAGGACCAGAGGTTGCCTTCCGGGTCGCGCGCCGAGTAGTCGCGCGACCCGTACTCCTGGTCCTCCAGCGGGCGCACGATCTCGGCGCCCGCGGCCTTCGCGCGATCGTGGTGGGCGTCGGGATCCTCGACGGCGACGTAGGTCCAGCCCGTCCCGGCGCGCGATCCGTAGGCGTCGTCCTTCTCGGTGCCGAGCATGACCATCGCGCCGCGCCACGAGAGCTCGGCGTGGGCGATCGTGCCGTCGGCGTTGGCGAAGACCTCGTGCCGCTCGAAGCCGAACGCGTCGCAGAGGAAGTCGATCGCCGCGGGCGCGTCGCGGTAGCGCAGACTGGGATAGAGGCTCATCGGGCGACCCTAGGCCGCCGCGGCGTTCCCGTCTTGGACGAATGCGACCTCGTCGGCGGCGACGCCGAGGATCTTTGGATCCTCGATTCGCCGCAGATAGGAGGTCGGCGTGAGGCCGGTGAACTCACGGAAGTCGCGGTTGAGGTGCGCCTGGTCGGCGAAGCCCGCGGCGTAGGCGACGTCGGTGAGGGGCTCGCCGCGCCGGACGCGTTCGAGCGTGGCCTCGAAGCGAACGAGGCGCGCGAACGCCTTGGGCGCCATGCCGGTCGCCTCGCGGAACAACGCGCCCAGATGCCGTCGGCTCCAGCCCAACTCGCGCGCAAGGTCCTCGACGCGGATCAGACCGCCGCTTGCAAGCACCCGTCCGACCGCCCAGCGCAGCTCCGGGCGCGCCGGGGGCGCCGCGGCCAGGCGCGCGGCGAGCGCGTGCTCGAGGCGGGCGAAGCGTTCCGCCCAGTCCTGCACATCCGCGACGCGGTTGGTGAACTCGCCGCCGATCAGGTCCTCCAGCGCCACGCAGCGCCCGGTTAGCTCGTGCATCGGGACGCCGAGCAGCCGGCGCGCGATCAGCGGCTCGAGATCGATCTGGATTCCCTGCTGATCGCCCGCGTGCTCGGTTGTGACGGGGCGCAGGTACGGTCCGGCCGCAAACGAGCCGAGCGGCTCGCCGTCGATCGCCAGACGCGGCCCGAGCATGAGGATCACCGGGGTGATCGTCGTCGCGGGCTCCACGCGCCGCACGGGTGCGCCGCGCTCGCGCCAGCCGACCATCCGGCGCACCATCCCCCGCAACGCCGGTCCGGGTCGCGCCGTGTGCAGCTCCCAGCTCACGGGCCCACGCTAGCGCGCTCCAGGGCCGCTGTCAGGTCGGGCGGCAGCGGGCTGTGGACGTCGACCACGGCACCGGTCACCGGATGCGTGAACGTCAGGCGCTCGGCGTGCAGGAACTGGCGCGTCAGCCCGAACAGGCCCGCCGTCCCGTACTCCGGATCGCCGCAGACCGGATGGCCGATCGCCTGGAGGTGGACGCGGATCTGATGGGTGCGGCCGGTTTCCAGGCGGACCCGCAGCAACGTGGCCTGCGCGAGCGCCCGCTCCAGCGTGAAGTGCG
>JAWVFZ010000040.1:0-4915 GCA_033855555.1 Solirubrobacteraceae bacterium | reverse complement strand
CGCCCACCGCCATGCTGACCGGCCCCTGCTCCGCGGCGAGCGACGACCGGTCGGCGGGGGAGAGGTCCTCTGCCATCGCTCGGCGACCCTACCCGGGAAGGAACCTTTGCGCCGTGGCGTCGGCAGGGTTATGCGCCGATGGATCTGCACGCTGGCCTTCATGGCCTTCGGGGCCCTCGCCGTCCCCGCCGTGGCCGCGGACGCGGTCGTCACGTTCCAATGCTGCTCGTACTCTCCGAGAGACGTGCGGATCCTGCCGGGGGAGAAGGTCACGATCACGCCGGCGGCTGGCAACGACTTCAGCGCGGCGACGGGGAGCAGCCACCACCCGCTGCACTTTGTCGACGGTATCGGCGACCAGACCTCCGGCACGGTCGCCGAGCGATCGTTCGCCGGCCCAGGGACGTACCTCTGGTACTGCGGCAATCACGGCTCGACGAACGGCACGACGGTCAGCGGCATGTCCGGCAAGGTCACCGTCACGGCCAACCAGCCGCCCGTCCCGTCATTCACCGCGAGCGCGACGAGCGTTGCCTCCGGCACCCAGGTGTCGTTCGATGCGTCGGGATCGACTGACCCGAACAGTGGCCAGACGCTCACCTACGCCTGGGACCTCGATGGCAACGGGACCGACGACCCCGGCGTGACCGGTGCGACGCCGTCGTTCACCTACGTGAACTCCGGCACGACGCCACGCACCATCACGGTGCGCCTGCGCGCCACCGACGACAACTCCGACGCGGTTGGTCCTGAGTCCTCGACGACGACCAAGACCATTACGGTCGCTCCCGCGGGCGCGAGCACGCCGCCTCCCGGTGGCGCGGGCTCCACACCGCCTCCCAGCGCCGGCTCTGGCATCACCTCTGATACCACGGCGCCGACGGTCGCGCTGAAGCTGGCCAAGACCCTTACGGTCGGCGCGAAGCTCGGCCTCAGCTTCACAAGCGACGAGCCGGGCTCGGCGACCGCGACGCTGAGGTTCGGCAAGCAGGTCCTGAAGGGGCGCACCAACTTCGCCGCGGCGGGGAAGCACACGGTCACCGTCAAGCTGTCGAAGGCCGCCCGTCGCGCCCTGCGTCAACGCCGAGAGGTTCGTGTGAAGCTCGTCGTTGCCGACGCCGCGGGGAACATGCGGACGCTGACGCGGACCCTGAAGCTCAAGACCCGGTGACTCTCCGTCCCTTCCCGTAGTAGTTGATCCCGCCGTGGTCAGACGGACAGTCCCAACGGATCGCCCGGGCAGCCCCTCGGGACGACCGTCTCCCACACGCTTGTGACGCACCCTCCCACCCTGGGACGTGGCGGCGAAGAAGGCAAGCGAGGATCTGAGATGGCTGAGCGGAACGCCGGAGGACTGTCCAGTGCCGTGAGGCGCGGCGCCAGCGGGGTGGCTGGCGGTGCCAGCGGGGTGGCTGGTCAGACGTTGAAGAAGGCTGGGTCGGCGGCCGGTGCCGCAACGGGCGCGGTCTCGGGCGTGACCGGCACAGATGCCGTACAGAACGTTGGGGAGCAGGTGCAGGACGCTGCGGCTGGGGCTGGAGATGCGGTGAAGCGTGCGGGGGCCGGTGGCGGTCAGCGCACAGTGGCCGAGGAGTTGCGGGAGATCGTCCGGGAGGCGGCGCGCGAGGTGCTCGTTCCGGTCGCGCGGAGGGCCACGACGCAGGCGGCGACCTACGCGATCAGGAGGGGGCCGCAGCTGGCGCGGGATACGATCGCGCCGAAGCTGAGCGCAGCGGTCGAGGAGGCGGGCGGTCCGGGGGCGCTTGCGAAGGACGCGCTGTCGTCGCTCTCCGGCGCGCGCGCCGGGATGCTCGAGCACGACTCACCAGCTCGCCCCTGGCGGGAGCGGCCGTTGCCGGTGGAGGAGTCCATCGATGTCGTCGTCCCGCTCGAGACGGCCTATGACCGGTTCGCCGACTTCGACGAGTACGCCACAGTGCTGTCGCGCGGCGAGACCGTCGACGCACGTCCGAACGAGCGAATCGCGTGGAGACGGACCGACGGCGTGGAGGCCACCGCGGTCATCACCTTCCACCGCTTGAGCGACCGCCTCACCCGGGTGATGGTCACCTACGACCACCAGCCCCAAGGCCTGCTCGAGAAGACGACCTCGGCGTTCCGCAGCTCGCGCCGCGGTATGAGCGCCGACCTGATGCGCTTCAAGGCTTTCGTCGAGATGAGCGGCGAGGAGGACAGGTAGGCCGGGGAGATTTCCACCGAAAGGAGTGACTCATGGCACAACAGGAAACCCAATCGCCAGAGGAGGCCGCCCCCGGAGGTGAAGGACGGCAAGAAGACGATGCGAAGTCCGGCGGGGGTGGCGCCGGCGAGAGCGCCGGCGAGACGCTGACCCGAGAGCTCAGGCAGGCCATCCGGGAAGCCGCGCTCGAAGTGTTGGGCCCCGCTGCGCGGGAGATCACGAACTCGGCCGCGAAGTACGCGGTCAGCAAGGGACCCGAACTCGTCACCAAGAACGTGATCCCGGCGGTCTGGAACACGGCCGCTCCGGGCGGCATGGCTCAACAGGCCACGTCAAAGGGTGCCGAGGCGCTCTCGAGGTCCGGCGGCATCGGCGGCCTTGCGGGCAAGCTGCTGTCCAAGTTCGGACGCGGAGGCAGAGGCGGCGCCGCGTCTGGCTGGGGCCGCAAGCGGCGGATGCCCGTCCAGCAGGTCATGTACGTCTCCGTCCCGGTCAAGCAGGCTTACAACGGATGGACGGAGTACAAGCAGTGGCCGCGGTACATGCACCGCGCCAACCAGGTTGACGCTCAGGTCAACGACAAGGAAGCCCGTGTCAAGGTCACCGAGAAGATGTGGGGCTTCAAGCGGCCCTTCACGGCCGAGATCGTCACCCAGCGGCCAGACGAGCACATCAGGTGGAACAGCACCGAGGGGACGAAGCACACGGGCGTCATCAACTTCCACGAGGTCGGGCCGCGGTTGACGCTGATCGAGCTGAACCTCGACCACTCGCCGAGCGGGATGGTGGAGAAGTTCGCCCGGGGAGCCCGCTTCGTCAAGCGAGCCGTTCGCGCCGACTTCCACCGCTTCCGCGGCTGGATCGAGATGAAGAGCGAAGACGAGCTCGCCGAATTCGAAGGGTGGCGGGGCACGATCGAAGGCGGCGAGATCGTGACAAGCCACGAGGACGCGCTCGAAGAAGAGCAGCGCGAAGAGGGAAACGAGCAGCAGGAACCAGAGGGCGGAGACGCGACAGAGCCAGAAGCCCGCGAAGGCGGAGAGCCAGAGGCTCGCGAAGAGGGCGAGCCAGACGCCCGCGAAGACGGAGAGCCGGAGGCCGCAGAACAGAAGGAGTCCACGGCCGACGCGGTCGGCGAAGGATGAAGAGCCCGGCACGACGAGGCGTCGCGGAGCGAAAGCATGAATCAGACCGCGACTAGGAGCCGCCACTCCCGGGAGACGCCCCGCCCGGCCCCAGAGCAGCGTGACGAGTCCGGCAGTCGCGGCCCGGGTCTGCTTGCCACGCTGCGTCGGCTCGGGCGCGAGCTGTCGCGTCTGGTGCGCCGGGTGGTCAGGCGGCTGCAGGCTCCGTTGCGGCCACTCGCTCGCTTGCTCGTGCTGCGCTGGGTGGCGGAGCAGCTGCCGGCGCCGCTGCGATGGCTGGGCGGTCTCTTCGCCCCCGGCCGCGACCGCGGTTTCGGCTTCTGGTGGCTGGTCACGACGCTTGGCATCGCGGCTGCGGTTGGGACGGTCGTTGCACTCCTGGTGACGCCCGTTGCGGGGCTCATCGCGCTGCTGGTCGTGGCGATCGTGGCGCTCGTCCGCCGCCGCAGTACCCCCGGTCGCACCCGCGGGGAGGCTCCCGCCGCCGCGGCCGCTGCTTGATTGCCTCGCGGCGGACGACTAGCGCGGCGCCATCCGCAGCGCGCCGTCGAGGCGGATCGTCTCCCCGTTGAGCATCGGGTTCTCGACGATCTGCGCGGCGAGCTGCGCGTACTCCGCAGGCTGGCCGAGGCGCGGCGGGAACGGGATCGACTCGCCCAGCTTCGTGCGCGCCTCCTCGGGCAGCGCCGCGAGCAGCTGGGTGTCGAAGAGGCCTGGGGCGATCGTCACGACGCGAATCCCGTACTGGGCGAGGTCGCGCGCGACCGGAAGCGTCATGCCGACCACGCCGCCCTTGGACGCCGAGTAGGCGGCCTGGCCGACCTGGCCGTCGAAGGCGGCGATCGAGGCCGTGTTGATGCAGACCCCGCGCTCGCCGTTCAGGTTCGGTTCGTTGGCGAGCATCGCCTGCGACGAGAAGCGCAGCACGTTGAACGTGCCGACCAGGTTGATGTCGATGATCTTGCGGAAGAGGTCCAGGTCGTGCGGCCCATTGCGGGACAGCACCCTGCCGGCCCAGCCGACGCCGGCGCAGTTCACCACGATCCGCAACGGCGGTCCGGCGCCGGCCGCCTGGGCGACGGCGGCGGCCACCTGCTCGGCGTCGGTGACGTCTGCATCCACCAGGCGCACCCCGTCGACGGGCGTCGCGGTCTCGGTGCTCGCCGGCAGGTCAAGGGCGAACACGGTGCTGCCCCGCGCGGCAAGCTCCGCGGCCGTCGCAGCCCCCAACCCGGACGCCCCACCGCTGACGATCGCCGCAGTGCCGTTGATCTCCACGAGCGGCCACGCTAGTCGGCCGCCGGTGGCCCGTCCTCCCAGCGGCTGATCACATGCTGGGCGGCAGGACTACGCCGCCCGGTTCGGGCACGGGCGGGGGCATGACACGCCGTCGCCGATTGTTCACCGGCCCGACGACGAGGACTCGCAATAGGAAGCTCCGGGTGCGCCCGTCCCGTGAGAGCATCGGCGGGTGTTCTCGCGGCGGATCGCGGTGGTTGGGGCTGGTTACGTCGGGTTGACGACCAGTGCCTGCCTCGCCTCCCTCGGACACTCGGTGGTCTGCGCGGAC
>JAWVFZ010000039.1:0-5563 GCA_033855555.1 Solirubrobacteraceae bacterium | reverse complement strand
TGTTCCGGATGGACGCGCTGCTGCGCAAGCCGGTGGTGACCACGCATCCCGACCACGTCCGCTCGCTGTTCACCGCGAAGCCGGAGCTGGCGCCGTCGCTCACGGGCGAGTCGCCGCTGCGGCCGATCGTCGGGCCGAACTCGACGCTCACCGCTGTCGGCGAGCGCCACATGCGCCAGCGCAAGCTGCTGCTGCCGCCCTTCCACGGCGAGGCGGTGCAGCGCTACGCGTCGATGATCGCCGACGCGGCCGATCGCGAGATCGACCGCTGGCCGATCGGCGAGCCGTTCGCGCTGGCGCCGCGCATGCAGGCGGTCACGCTCGACGTGATCATGGCCGGGATCTTCGGCATCGAGGGCCGGCCCGCCCCTGGGACGCCCGAGCACCGCCTGCGCCAGGTGATCCGCCGGCTGATCGCGTTCTCGACGATGCCGGTCGCCCAGCTCGGGGAGCTGATGAACATCGGCAGCGACGAGCCTGTGGGCCCCACCCGCCTGGCGCTGGGCATGCTGGATCGCGCGACCTACGCCGTCATCACCGCGCGCCGCGGCGCCGAGGACCTGCAGGAGCGCACCGACATCCTGTCGCTGCTGCTCCAGGCCCGCGCCGACGATGGCGAGCCGCTGACCGACCGTGAGCTACGCGACGAGCTCCTGACGCTCGTGCTGGCCGGCCACGAGACGACCGCCAACTCGCTCGCGTGGGCGTTCGAGCGCCTCGTGCGGACCCCGGAGGCCTACGAGCGGCTGCGCGACTCGGTCCGCACGGGCGAGGGCGGCGCCGAGGTCGTCGAGGCGACGATCCACGAGGCGATGCGCAGCCGGCCGGTGATCCCGCTCATCGGCCGCCGGGTCACGGTTCCGTGGCGGCTGGGGGACTACGGGCTGCCCGCCGACACCCCGGTGCTCATGAGCATCCTGCTTCTGCACCACCGCGAGGACCTCTACCCGGAGCCCTACAGCTTCCGCCCCGAGCGCTTCCTCGGCCGCAAGCCCGGCACGTATGAGTGGATCCCGTTCGGCGGCGGCATCCGCCGCTGCCTCGGCGCGACGCTGGCGATGGCCGAGCAGCGCGTCGTGATGGAAGCCGTGGCGCGCCGCACCGACCTCGTCGCCGACGACCCGGCGCCCGAGCGGGTGCTTCACCGCAACGTCACGATGATCCCCGCCCGCGGCGCGCGCGTCGTGATGTCCGCCCGTCGCTAGGGGATCTCTGTCCAGACGAAGTTCGCCGACGGGCTGTTCCCGTCGTTGCCGCACTTGAGGAAGATGTGCGTGAACGCCACCCCGGCGCCGATCCGCGGCGGGCCGCCGTCCCCGGTGATGAGAAACGCGGTGGCGAGCGGGAACGTCGTCACCGGCGCCGACCACTTCTGGGCCTCGGTGAACGTCCGGCCGGTCACGGCGCCAACGTAGGTCGCCGTCACGGAGAGGTTGAAGTTCTGGACCAGCAGCGTGTTGTCGCACAGGCCCAGCGAGTCCGAAGTACCGGCTCCCGCGAACTGGACCAAGGTCGGCTCGCGCGCAATGAGCGGCGCCGTCGGCGTCGCCTGGACCGGGCAGCTTCCGCCGCCTTCCACGCTCCAGTTCGTGAGCGTCGAGCCGGGGCCTGCCCGGTTGACGTAGATTCGCCCCGACCCGGTGCAGGCGTTGAGGTCCACGGCCTGCGCCGCGGTCACGCCGAACCCTGACACTGCCCCCGCGCTCGCCGCCGTGGCGAACAGCACCCGTCCGATACCTCTCATGCGGCAACTCCCCTGATGGATGATCGGCCCGGCCCGACGATCCGTACCCCAACGGACCAGGTTTCGGTCGAACACAGTACGGCCGGCGACGGCGAGAGTCCAGCCGGTACGGTCAGTGTCCGCCGGCGTAGTTCAGCAGCGAGCCGTCGACCAGCCACTCCACCGGGGCGCGGTCGTCCGTGTACACCTCGCCGCCGGGCGCCGGCGGCCGTAGGCGCGCGCTCAGCGCGGCCACGCGCGAGGCGAGCGCGGCGGGCACAGGACCGGTGCCGGCCGGCCGCCGGTCGGAGCCCACGAGGATCGTGTTCTCCTGCGTTGCGTCGTCGGCCACGACGTGGGCGAAGACCGATCCCATCGTCGCGGCCAGCGTGCGCTCGAGCTCCCGCGACCTGGGCGGGTGGCCCACGTTGATCACCACTGTGCCGCCCGGGTTCAGGCGCGCCGCGGCTTCCTGGAAGAACTCGCGCGTGGTGAGGTAGAACGGGATGTAAGGCTGGCGGTAGGCGTCGACCAGGATTGCGTCGTAGCGTCGCCCCGGGCGGCGCAGGAACGGCCGGGCGTCGGCTGTGATCGTCCGCAGGCGCGGTCCGCCCAGCCCGAAGTAGCGGCGCCCGATGCGCGTCAGCTCGCCGTCGATCTCCACCGCGTCGACGAGCGTTTGCGGGAAGAAGTGGCCAAACGCCCGGGCCACCGTGCCGCCCGCGTTGCCGAGGATCGCCACGCTCCCCGGCTCGCGCCCCGTCGTGGCGAGCGGCGCCAGCAGGAGGTCGTCCCAGTACAGGCCGGTGAGGTAGGAGCCGGGCCGGCGCAGGGAATGGACGGCCTGGCCCTCGTTGAGCTCGAGGCGGGTCGAGCCATCCGCGGCCAGCATCACGCGCGCGTACTGGTAGGGCGTCTCGGTCTCGAACAGCACGCGCTCGCCGCTTGTCGTCTTGATCGTCCCCGGCGCGATCGCCAGCGTCAGCAGCGGCACGACCGCGGCAGCGAGGGCGCGCAGCCGCAGTCGCGGGAGCGTGACCGCGAGCAACAGCAGCGCGAAGATCGCGAACGTGCGCCGCGTTCCGGCGAACGGGACGAGCATGAGCGCGGCCGCGAACGTGCCGATCAGCGAGCCGAGGGTCGACACCGCGTAGAGGCGTCCGGCAACCGCGCCCGCGTGCTCGACGGTCTGCACCGACAGCCGCAGCGCGTAGGGCGACACGGTTCCCAGCAGCAGGACCGGCACCGCCACCAGCACGAGCACGGCCGCCAGCGAGGCGAGGAAGCCGCCCGCCGAGACCGAGTTCAGGGCATCGGCGGCCAGCGGGAGCAGCGGCCGCGCGGCGACCGGGACGAGCGCCAGGAGCATCGCCGCGGCCACGACGAGCCAGCAGAGCCGGTCGACCGAGGGTTTGCGGTCGGCAAGGCGCCCGCCGAGCCAATAGCCCACCGACAGCGCAAGGAGCACGGTGGCGATCGTGTTCGCCCAGACGATCGTGCTGGCGCCGAAGAACGGCGCGAGCAGCCGCGCGGCCGCGATCTCGGCGCCGAGGCTGGCGGCGCCGACGACGAACACGATCGCGTAGAGCAGCCGGGGGGAGCGGGCGGCGGGCACTCCCTGGATGGTGTCGCTTCCGGGCCGGCGATGCGTGAGCGCCTTGAGCCGGTGCTCGCAGATGCGATCCTGCACCCGAGCGCCTGTGTCCGAGTCCTTCACCGACATTCCGCTGCTGACCGAGCGCTTCGACGCCGCGCTGCACTACGCCACGCGCCACCACGCCCTTCAGCTGCGCAAGGGCACGCCGGTTCCCTACGCGGCGCATCTGCTCGCCGCGGCTTCGCTCGTGCTCGAGATGCACGGCGACGAGGACGAGGCGATCGGCGCGCTGCTGCACGACGTCGTCGAGGACGGCGGCGGCTCGGCTGCGCTTGCCGAGATCGAGGATGCATTCGGCGCGAAGGTCGCTGCCATCGTGCTCGACAACTCCGACTCGGTCGACGAGGGCGAGCGCAAGGCGCCCTGGTACGAGCGCAAGCGCGCGTACATCGACGCCTTCCCGCACAAGACGCCGGCGGCGCTGCGCGTCTGCCTCGCCGACAAGCTGCACAACGCGCGCTCGATCCTGATCGACTACCGCACGCACGGCGACGCCCTGTGGGCGCGCTTTCGCCAGGGCCAAGGGCTTGCGACGCGCGTGTACTACCGCGAGCTGGCGGCGGCCTTCGAACGCGAACGCGAGCGCCTCGGCGAGCACGCCTCGCCGATGGTCGACGAGTTGCGTCGCGTGGTCGACGCGATCACTGCGCTGGCCGAAGAGCACCAGGGCCCGGACACGCGCGCGCTCTTCGGCTGAGGCTGCCCGTCCGGCGCGACGGCGATCCTGCAGCGCGTGGACCGCCTCGAGGCCTACGAGACGCGCTTCCGCCGCGCCGGCCTGCCGCTGTTCGTCGCGGGCACGACGGCGCGCACCGAGGTGTGGACCCGGGCGGTCCCCGTGCTGGGGCTCGTGCTCACGGGCGAAGTGCTCGGGGCGATCGACCTGAAGTGGTCGGCTCTCGCGAACGTCGCGGCGCTTGCCGGCGGCATGGCGATCCTGCTGGGCGGCCTGGCGCTGGCCAACCGCGCGCGGGGACGCCCCGCGCTGGCGCGCCCGCGCGACGTCGGCGCAGCCGAGCTCGCCGGCTTCGTGCTGCTGCCCGCGGCTCTCCCGCTCATCTTCGGCGGCCAGACGCGGAGCGCGTGGGTCACCGCCGTGTCGAACCTTGCCGTGCTGGGGGTCCTTTACGGGACGATCCGCTACGGCCTGCTGTCGATCGTGGCCTGGGCGGCGCGCAGGCTGGCCGGTCAGCTCGCGTCGAGCGTGGTGCTCCTGGCGCGGGCGATCCCGCTGCTGATGCTCTTCTCCGTCGTGCTGTTCCTGACGACGGAGATGTGGCAGACGTTCGCGCGCATGGATGACAGCTCGCTGGCGGCGATCGCCGGGCTGCTCGTCGCGGTCGGCACGCTGTTCCTCGTCGCCCGGCTCCCGCGCGAGGTCGCCGCGCTGGAGGCGGACGTCGGCTCGGGGCCGCCGCTCGACGCGCGCCAGCGGCTCAATGTCGGTCTCGTGATGTTCGTCTCCCACGCGTTGCAGGTGCTCGTGGTCAGCCTCGCCGTCGGCGTGTTCTTCGTGGCGTTCGGCCTATTGGCGACGCCGGCGGCGCTGCTGCAGACGTGGATGGGTCACAGCCCGCACGTGCTCGTCACCTTCGCGGGCGTCGATCTCTATACGGAGCTCCTACGCGTCAGCGCCGCCATCGCAGCCTTCTCAGGCCTGTACTACGCGATCGCCGTGCTCACGGACGCCACGTACCGCGAGGAGTTCCTGTCGGACCTCGAGACCTCGATGCGCGAGACGTTCGCCGCGCGCGCCGAGTACCTCGCGCTGCGCGTTTAGACGCTGGGGGTCAAGTCTTTCAAGACGCTGGGGGTCAAGTCTTTCATTGCCGCATTTTGCCGCTTGGGGCGATTTGCGTCAGGGGCGCGCAGCGCGGTTTCCGGCGTTGGGTCCGGCGTTGGGAATCGGGAGGCTGGGTCAAGTCGTTCATTGCCGCTTTTTGCCGTGCTGGTGCCAGGGCGGGGGCGTTCAGTTCAGGCGTTTGGGTGGCGCGGCGCGGGGTCTGGTCATTGAGGGAAAGGGCAGCCGGACGGCACTGTTGTGACGAAACCCACCGCCACGGTGGGTTTTGTTACTCACGCGCCCCGGCTGGTCTGTTGTGGGCCGGATATACCACCGTATGGGTGGAACATCCGGCCCAGAACGGGTCCGGTTCACCCGCTTCGTCACCTGGCGATTCGCC
>JAWVFZ010000038.1:0-6006 GCA_033855555.1 Solirubrobacteraceae bacterium | reverse complement strand
GAGATATGGCGGCCGGTGTTGTAGCGGACGTAGACCGGCGTGTAGCCGAGCTCCTCGCGCAGGCGCTCGCCGTAGGGCTCGTGGCCGCCGAGCCCCCAGGAGAACTCCGTCTCCATGAGCCCGTGTGCGAACACGACGATCCGCGGCGAGACGCCCGCGAACGCCGCGCCAAGCTCGGCCGGCGCGATCGCCCGGCCGCCGGCCCGGATGCTCATGGGCTCCTGCAGCGCGCTCTGCTCGCGCTCGAGCGCGTCGCCGATCAGGCCGTTGACGGCGCCGAGAACCGCGGCGCCGCGGGGCGAGGTGGAGAGCGGGCCGCCACGGCCCGCGACGGCGCGCGAGGCCAGTCCCCCGGCCGCGCCGGCAGCCGCCCGCAGTCCGCCGTAGGTCCGGCGCGCGATCTCGTCGTGCACGACGCGAACCGGCCTCGCACCGGGCCCCGACGCGCCGAACGCGCGGTCCGCGATGGCTTTATGGATTCCCCCGATGCCGCCCGCGGCCCCGCCAAGCTCCTCGAGCGCGAGCCGCGTCAGGGCCGCGAGCTCGTCGGGGCGCTCGCGCTCCGCGGTGGCGGGAAGGGGGCGGTCGGCGGCGGTGGGCAAACGGGACTCCTGCGCCACATACCCCGGCCGCCGAGCGCGGTAACGGCCGAGGTTGCCACGGCAAGGCCCACCAGCACCACCAGCGCCCCGGCGATCTCGGCCCCGTTGGGCCGCTCGCCGAGCGCGATCCACGCCGCAGCGATCCCCGCGACCGGCACGAGCAGCGCAAACGGCGCCACGCGGGAGGCCTGGTGGCGGCGCATGAGCCACGTCCACGAGCCATAGCCGAACAGCGTGGCGCCGACCACCACGTAGAGCAGCGCGAGCACCCCGCCGGCCGACAGCGACGGGGCCTGATGCTCGAAGGCGAGCGAGAGCCCGGCGAGCGGAAGCGGCGGGACGAGGCTCGACCACACGAGCAGCGCGATGGCATTGGGCGCCTGCGCGCGGCGCGCGCAGATGTTCCCGATACCCCACGACGCGGCTGCCCCGATACAGAGGGCGAGCGCCCCGAGCGGGACGCCCTCGGCGCGGCCGGCGGCGATCAGCGCGATGCCGCCCAGCGCGATGGCCGCGCCGGCAAGCTGTGCCGGCCGCGGGCGCTCCCCCAGGAACGCGACGGCCAGGCCGATCGTGAAGAGCGCCTGCAGCTGGATCACCAGCGACGCCAGCCCCGCGGGCATCCCCTGGTCCATCGCGACGAAGAGCAGGCCGAACTGGCCCGCGCTCAGGAACAGGCCGACCCCGATGACCCACCGCAGCGGGATGTCCGGCCGGGGCACGAACAGCACGGCCGGGAAGGCGACCAGGGCGAAGCGCAAGGCGACGAACAGCAGTGGCGGGAACGAGGCGAGGCCGACGTGGATGACGACGAAGTTGACGCCCCACACGAGCGCCACGGCGGCGGCGAGGAGGACGTGACGCACGGGCATCGGCCCATCCTGCCTCGTCCGGACGCGTAGAGCGAGTGGCGCTTCTGCCCATAACCCGTAAGCTGCGCTGGATGATCGACCTCCGGCGCCTGCAGACGCTGCGCGAGCTTGCGGATCGCGGGACGATCGCCGCCACGGCCGATGCCCTGCACCTGACCTCCTCGGCCGTATCCCAGCAGCTGGCCGTCCTGGAGCGCGAGGTTGGCCAGCCGTTGCTCGAGCCCAACGGCCGCAGCGTCCGCCTCACGGCTGCGGCCCGCGCCGTCCTGGACCATGCCGACGCGCTGTTCTCCGAGGTCGAGCGGATGGACGCGACGCTCGCCGCGCTCGCCGAAGGCGGCGCCGGCACCGTCCGCATCGGGGCGTTCTCCACGGCGATCCGCGGCCTCCTCGTGCCGGCGGTCGGGCTCCTGCGCGAACGCCATCCGGGGCTCGAGCTCGTCATCCGCGACGTCGAGTCGCCCGAGGTGTTCGACGCGATCGCGCTCGGCGAGCTCGATGTCGGCATCTCGATGGAGCACGCGCGCGCGCCGGGGCGCGACGACGAGCGTTTCGCGCGCTTCGAGCTCATGCGCGACATCCTCGACGTCGCCCTACCCGACGGCCATGCGCTTTCGACCGCGGACGTCGAGCTCGCCGACCTTGCCCGGGAACCGTGGATCGCCCCACCGGAGGGCTGGTCGTGCGACGACGTCATCCGCGTCAGCTGCTCGGCCGCCGGGTTCGCGCCCGCCATCGCGCATCGGTCGGGCGATTGGACCGCGATCCTGGCGCTCGTCGGCGCCGGCCTCGGCGTGGCCGTCGTCCCGCGCCTGGCCCAGGACGCGCCGCCGGAGGGCGTGGTCATCCGCGAGCTCCGCGGCACGCCCCCGGCCCGTCACCTGTTCGTGACCTGCCGCCGCGGCGCCGAGGAGCACCCGGCGATCGGGGCCGTCGTGGAGACGCTCCGCACCGTGGCGGCGGGTGGGCGGTGAGGCCCTCCGGGCTCTGCGTCCTGCTGCTCGGAGGCGCCGTCGAGGCGCTCGGCGCCGAGGACGCCCTTGCCGACGTGCTGCGCGCCGACGGCGTGGTCGCCGTCGAGCCGGCCCGCCTCTCCTACCGCGCCCAGGGCCGGCTCCCGGCCGAGCTGGCCGATGCGCTGGCGACGCTCCAGGCGCGGCGCCTGCTGCGCGTGCTCCCCGCGACTCCGGCGGCCGTGGTGGTCACCGAGCCGTTGCAGTATCCGCTCGCCCGCGGCCTCCTCGCCGTGGTCGACGGCTGCGAGCTCTGGTACGCCCGCGGCGAACGGCCGCCCGGCGTATCGGCGCGGATGCTCCGGCGGCTCGCCGCGCTCGAGGAGCAGGCGAGCAGGCGCGCGGCCCTCACGTTCCCCCGCGACGGCGACACCGCGCCGCTGTGGGAACGGCTGCGCGACCTCGGCGTCGACATCCGCGTCAGTGCTCGAGGAGCGTCCAGATCCGCTCCATGAGGACGGTGGCCGTGCCGCCGGCCGACAGCCGGTCGGGTAGCCCAGGGAGCCCGGTTCGCACGACGGCGCCCTTGCCGTACCGCGCCGCGACGATGACCGGCCGTCCGAGCGGACCGCCCTGCGCGATGACGGCGTCCGACGCCAGGTCGGCCTCGCGCCCGACGGCGCGCGTCTCCTCGTAGGTGTCGAACGGCCCGTAGGTGCCGTTGGATCCGGCGAACAACTGCAGCTCGTCCGTGAACGACTGCAGCATGATGCGCCGGTGCTCCAGCGGGCGCAGGCGCGCGCCGAACAGGTCTGTCGCGGCGGGCGCCGTCGGTGCGTACAGGCGCCCGTGCGAGGAGATGCGCACGCGGCGCATGAGCGAGCCCGTGCCGAGCGAGGCGATCCGTCCTCCGGCGCGCACGAACGTGCGCAGCTGGGCGCCCAGGTTCTTCGTCGTCCACCGGGCGTCGCCGGGGATCAGCACCCCTTGATGGCCTGCGAGCTTCGGCCCCTGGCCCAGCGCGAGGGCGAGGTCGGTCGTGATGTCGTAGCGGCGGTGCGTGTGGTCCAGCCACGAGATCACCGGCGCCTCGAAGTGCGTGAACCCGGCGGGGAGCCCGCCGCCCGCGAAGGGCCGTGCACCGCGGACGCCGATCCCCAGGTCGAGCAGGTTGGGCATCCCGTCGCCGTCGTCGTCGACCGGGTTGCGCCCCTGCCAGGTCATGTACGGCAGCACCACCAGCACCGGGCGATGGCCCGGCGCCTGGACCGGGACGGGGACCTGCGTGACGTGCGACCCGCGCCGCGCGGACACCAGGTAGACGCCGCTCACGCCGCGCGGCGCGTGCACGTTGAGCGCGTACTTGGTCTTGCGACCGCTCCCGCGGATGACGCCCGGCTCGCCGAGCCGCCGGATCGACCAGTCGTAGGCCTTGCCGCGCGCGTCGACGAGCAACTGGGTCAGCTTGCCCGACGTCGCCGGGATGAACGGCGGCTGCACCGCGACGTGGCGGACGGTCACGCCGCCGCGCCCTGGGAAATGCGCGCCGCGGTTGAACGCAGGCCGCCCCGAGGCGTCGAGCGGCGGCGTCGAGCCGATGTTCCCCGCGTGATCGCGCGCCTGGGCCACCACCACGTACGTGCCATCGGCGACCGGCCGGCCGCTGTCGTCGGTTCCGTCCCAGTCGCGACTCCTCGCCCCCGGGCCGAGCGGGAGCGTGCGCACGAGCTGGAACGGCCGCACGTCGGTGCGGAAGATCAGGAGCTTGCGGTCCAGCCCCGCAGCGACGACGTTGATCTGCACGCCTCCGGCCCGGCTGTTGGGCAGGTACTCCGGCACCTCGCCGCCGTTGGGGCCGATCGAGACCACGAGCGGCCGCGGCGGGGTGTCGTCGACCGTGATCGGCCCGGGAAGGAGCACCGCCCGGCCCTCCCGGCGCAGCGTGAGGCGCACCTGGTAGATCCCGTCGGGCACGATCCGGCCCTGGTCGTCGCGCCCATCCCAGACGATCGGGCGGATCGGGCGGTTGGCGCGCAGGTGGCGATTCCCGACCAGCGAGCGGACCAGGCCCCGCCGCGCGTCGACGATGTCGACCGCCACGTCGTCGGCCTTCTTGAGCCTGAAGGTGATCCGGGAGACGTCGTTGCGACCGTCGCCGTTGGGGCTGATCATGGCCGTGCGGCGCAAGCCGCGGACCACGGTGGGCTCGTGCTTGAGCCGTTGGGCGACGAAGAAGGCGCCGAACGTCGCGACCACGAGCGCGGCGAAGACCACCGTCGCCAGGCGCGTCACGAGCCCAGCTCCACCAGCGCCGCGTTGGGGACCTCGATCGCCGTCAGGCCGTCGCCGCGCGCGTGGGCCAGCGCGAGGCGCATCACGCCGCGGTGGCAGATCACCAGCGCGGGCAGCGGGCCCTCGCGCACGTGGGCGAGGCCCTCCTGAACCCGTTGGGCCTGCTGGGCGAACGACTCGCCGCCCGGGAACGCGAACGCGGGATCGGCCTCGATGAACCGTCTGAAGCCCTCCGGGTCTTCGGCCTGCACCTCGTCGAACGAGCGGTCGGTCCAGTCCCCGCAATCGGTCTCGGCGAAGCGCGCATCGGGGCGCGGCTCCAGGCCGACCGCGGCGCCCACGGCGCGCGCGGTCTCCAGCGCGCGCTCCAGCGGCGAGCACCACAGCGCCCCCCAGTCGTGCCCCGTCGCCTCCTTGGCGAGTGTGCGGGCCTGCTTGCGTCCCGTCTCGTCGAGCGGGACCGGGAGGTGACCCTGGAAGCGGCGCGCGTGGTTGTAGGCCGTCTGGCCGTGCCTGGCCAGCCAGATCACAGCTCGCCCACGGTGTCGGCGCGCAGGCCAAGCCGCAGCGTCTCGAGCGACAGGACGTCGTCAGGCGCGATGTTGCCCAGGTTGACCTCGCGGCCGAAGCGCTTGATGAACCACACCTGCTGCTCCTTGCGCGGCGCCTCGAAGAGCAGCAGGTCAGGGTCGACGCGATGCGCGATCTCGTCGATCAGGCCCATGCGAACCTCGCCGTCGGGGCGGTAGATGCCGGCACTGCCGGTTTCGCGCGACTCGGTGATCACCTTCCACGCGCCCGCCTCGAGCTCGGCCTCGATCTGCTCGACCCAGCGGTACGGCGCCATGATCTCCTCGGCGTCCTTGGAACCGACCTCGCTGAGCACCGTGAACTCCGCCGCGAGCCGGCGGATGAGCGCCAGCTTCTCCTCGAGCGGGATCGCGAGCGTCCCGTCAGAGACCTCGACGTGGCGCAACCCCAGCTCTCGCATCCATGCCACGAGCCCATCGATGCGACCGGCGCGCAGTGCGATCTCAGTGAGCGTGCCGCCGAGCACCACCGGCACGCCCGCGCGCTCGAAGCAGCGCAGCTTGCTCTCCAGGTTGGCGGTGACGACCGCCGTCCCCCAGCCGAGCTTCACGAGGTCCACGCTCGGTCCGGCGACCTCCAGCAGCCCCTCGGCGTCCGCACACGACAGGCCCTTGTCGAGCACGTGCGTGAGACCCCGCTCGCGAGGCTTGGAACATCGATCCGGGAGGTCGAGGAAGCCCGCCACGGACGCGCGGA
>JAWVFZ010000037.1:0-4375 GCA_033855555.1 Solirubrobacteraceae bacterium | reverse complement strand
TTCCAAGTGGGTGCGGCGCTTGATCCCGGCCCTGCTCGCGCTGCTCGTGTACGGCTTCGGAGGCGGCTATCTGGCGCGCTTCGCGGCAGGAAGGCCCTAGGCGACCGCGGCCCCGGCGCGGCTTGGGGTCAAGTCTTTCATTGCCACATCTGGACGCTTGGCACGCGGGGCGGGGGTGTGGGTTGGTTGCGCGCAGCGCTGTCGCCGTGGTTGGATCCGGCTGGTCGTGGCGCGTGAGTGACGAAACCCACGATGACGGGGGCTTTCGTTACAAGCGGCCCGCGCTTGACGCATCGCTGAGAGATGTTTCGCTCAGCGCAACATCCGTCGGTCGCGTCGCCCAACTCGCGGCCAAGGCCCTTTCCTCAAGGGCCTAGGCGTAGACGTCGATGCGGTCGCCGATCCGAACCCACTGGTAGATCGAGTAGGCGTCGGGAATCGGGACACGCAGGCAGCCGTGGCTTGCGTTGTAGACCGGCACGTCGTGGTAGCCGTGGATCGCGTAGCCGCGGATGAAGAAGGTCGAGAAGTACATGCCCTTGGCGTTGTAGCCGGGCACCTTGGAGTAGAAGCGGAAGTGGCCGAGGATCGTGGGGGTCGACGGCTTGCCGGAGCTCGTCGGGTAGATGCGCTCGACCTGTTTGCCGACGAGCAGCACGACGACCTGCCTGGACAGGTCGGCCTCGACGTGCCGGCCGTGTGAGGGGAACCGGGGCTTGAAGACGCCGCCGCCGGCGGCGAGACGCTTGAACACGACGCGGTCGGCGACCGACGTGCGCGCCAGGCCCGACACCTTGCGGAACGCCAGCACCGCGCGGGCGGTGCGTTCGTCGAACACCCCGCGGCGACCTGGGACGTAGCCGAGCGCCTTGAGCTGACGTTGCAGGATCCGAACGGCCTCACCGCTCGAGCCGCTGGTCACGTGCTGCGGCAGCACGAGCACCTGCTTGGCCTGGGCCTTGAGCTCGAGTTGCGTCGCCGATGCCAGCTTGGTCGCGCGCACCGTGATCGTGCCCGGGACCTTCGTGGTGAACGGAACGACGAAATGGCCGGCTTTGCCCGAGGCGCCGGGCGTGACCGCGACCTGCTTGGCGAGGATCTTCTTGCCGGAGCGGAAGAAGCGGACGGCCACCGTCTGGCCCTCGACGTAGGGAACGACCTCGCCGCGCACCCGCCAATGCTTGCCGACGAGCACGATTGCCTTCTTGCCAACCTGATCCGGGGTGACCGTCAGCTGGCCGCCGGCCGGCGCCGGCGCGGGCTGGGGGGCCGGTGGCGGAGGCGGAACTGGCTGGTCCTGGGCGGCGGCAGGGGTGGCGGCAGCGAGCACCGCCAAGGTGGAAAGGACGATCAGGCGGCGCATTCGGCCGCCATTCTAGGCGACCGCCCGGCCGTGGAGAACGCCGGAGCGCCCCCACGTCCGCTGGACCGCGACCATCGTCGCGGCGATGATCGCGAGTGCGCAGACCAGGACGACCGGGATCTGCCAACCCCACTTCTCGCCCGCGCCGAACGCGATCGAGTTGTTGATGCAGTGCAACGCCATGCACGGGTAGAGCGAGCGCGTGCGGTCGTAGATCAGGCACAGCACGAAGCCGAAGAACGCCAGCGGAACGAGGAACCCGATCGGCGCGGAGCCGACGTGGATGCCGCCGAACACCAGGCCGGTGATCACCGCTGCCGGCCAGAGACCGCGCCAGTTGCGCAACGCGCTGAAGAAGAAGCCCCTGAAGAAGAACTCCTCGGCGATCGGCGCGACGACGCACACGAGGAAGGCGATGGCGATCAGTGCGGCGCTGGAGTTGTCGGCACCCAGCTGCTTGACGACGTCATCCTTCTCGTGGAGGTTCAGGATCGCGCTCCAAGCCCCCGCGAACGCGATGAATGCGACGTATCCGCCGACGACGTAGCCGACCGCCGGCCAAAGAGGCGTCTCGCGAAGGCCGAAATGCCACGGCCGCGGACGGGCGACCATCGAGGCGAAGCCGACCGCCGCAGCGATGAACGCGACGTCCTGCAGGAAGGTCGCGCTGATGTTCACGGACGCCGGCGGGTTGTCGAGGCTGGCTCCGGCGATCGTCGCGATCACGTAGATGACAAGACCACCCGCGAGCGCGCCGCCGAGCCCTGCGACGAGCCCCAGCACCGACCACCACGGCTTCCATGGGGGCACGCGCCGCACCTCGATCCCGTCGGGTACCTCCGGCGGATCGGGCGGCGCGAGCGGTGGCGGAGCGATGCTCATAGGACGATGGAGCGTACGAAGCCGGGGAGCCCGGCGAGCGACGTCATGGTCTCCGCGCCCGCGACGGGCACCGGCGCACCCCCTGCATCGCGATCGACGTGCACCGCCCTGATGCCCGCGGCCAGCGCGCCCGCGACGTCCAGCTCGGCCGTGTCGCCGACGTGAACGGCCTCATCGGCGCGGGCGCCCGCGACGGCGAGGGCGCGCGCGAAGATCTCCGGGTCGGGCTTGGCGACGCCCTCCTGCGCAGAGATCACCGCACCGTCGACCAGCGCCGCCAGGCCGGTCTGCTCGAGCACGCCGTGCAGCGACACGTCCCAGTTGCTCACGACCACGCGGGAGATGCCCAGGCCGCCGAGCTCCTCGAGCACGCCCGGCACCTCGGGATAGGGCTCGAAGCGCAACGACGCCAGCAGCGCGCCGCGCAGGTCGTCGACCTCGCGAGCGCGCGCCGGCAACGCGCCGCGCAGGACCTCCGTGCAGCGGTCGCGCAGCCCCTCGAGCTCGCGCTCTCCCGTCGCCTCGTCGTGATGTCCGCGGTAGTAGGCCATCTCGGCGAGGAGGGCCGCTCGCGCCTCCTCCTCGGTGACCGAGGCGCCGCGCGCGGCGAGCTCGGTCACCAGCGCCGGCCAGGGCTTCCGCAGCTCGACCAGCGTGCCCAGCGCATCCAGGAGGACCGCGCGAATCAGGGTCACGCGAACCAGTGCCAGGTCGACACGAATGCGCTGCTCGTGACCAGGCCCGCCCCGAATACGCCATACAAGACCCGGCCGCGCCAGATCGAGCCCCGCGAAACCCACCACCCGATCCACATGAACGCCGGGAAGAGCACCGCCTCGAAGCGCGGCAACGACATCAGGGGCTGCGGCCCGACCGGCCACGAGAGCGGAAGCGCCAGCGCCGCGAGCACGTAGGCGCCATAGGCAGGCGGCAGCCGGCGAGCGATCCCCGCGGCCACCGGCGCGATTGGCAGCAGGAAGGCGAACAGCATCACGTTGGATCGCGCCACCGCGAACGGGTCGCCTCCCGCCGCGCCGAAGTAGACGGGGGTGCGCGAGCCGTGCAGGAGCTGGCGCGCTCCCTGGAAGCCGGCCACGGTCCCATCCCAGACGCCTGCGAAAGGGCCGGCGAACGATCGGTACCAGCGCTCTTGTGCGTGGAACGGCGCGAGCGCGTCGTGCCCGGAGATCGCGAGCGCCGCGCAGAAGACCGCGACGCCCAGCGGCACGAGCGCCAGCCACGCGCCCTCGCGGGTGCGCCGCGAGTGCGCCCACCACAGCAGCCCCAGCGGCAGCAGCAGGACGAGCCCCGCGCTGCGCGTCGCCGCCGCAAGCGCGCCAAGGGCTCCCGCCAACGGCCAGCGCCCGGTCCGCGCCGCGTACACGGCGCCGACCGACAGGGCGAGGAACAGCGCCTCGCTGTAGACCATCGAGAAGAACAGCGATCCCGGGAACAGCGCAAGCGCCGTGACCGCGGGCCCTGCGGCGGCGGCGCCGAGCTCGATCGTCGTGAGGCGGTGCAACAGCACCGCGGCGACCGCGAAGCAGGCGAGCGACAGCAGGATGCCGAGCACGATGTCGGAGCCCAGCGCGCGTAGCGCAAGCGGGTACAGCGGAAAGAACGCGGGCCGCGCCGGGTCGTCGCCGTAGCCCGACTGCGCGACCGACAGGTACCAGGCGGAGTCCCACCGCGCCCCCGGTGCAACCAGCGTGTCGAGCGGCTGTCCGTACGGCGCCAGGTGGCCCAGCGGATCGAAGCTCGGCGCCCGCGCCGACAGGCCGAACACAAGGACCGCGCCGATCCCCGCCACCCAGACGAGCGCGCGGGACAGCACGACGATCCGGGCGATGTCCCCGAGGCGCAGTCGCGGGAGCGGGGCTGGGATGCTTCCCGTCGCCATGCTCCACATCGTCGCCGACACCTGGCTCGGGCGCCATGACCATCAGCTCACCGCGGTCGCGAGCGTCATCCTCGCCGTCCTGCTCGCGCTCCTCGCCGACCGCGCGCTCTCCCGCCGCGGTCGCAAGCTCGCGGCGACGGCGCTCGGCGGCCGCCTCAGCCCCGTTGCCGACACGCGATTGCGGTTCCTGCGGCGCCTGATCGACGCCACGATCGTGGTCATCGGCGTGG
>JAWVFZ010000036.1:0-3536 GCA_033855555.1 Solirubrobacteraceae bacterium | reverse complement strand
CGTGTTTGCAGCCTCTTCCTCGGTTTCTACGCCATTTGCGGACTGCGTTCACGAACTTGTTGCGATTTGCGGGAGTCGGCGTTGCACGGCGTCGCCGAGAGGTGTTGGATCGCCTCATCGGCCAGGTCCGGCCGGCGGGACACAGGGAGGTACGAAAGGTTCATGGCGAAGGCTCGTTCGACTGCGAAGAAGGTCTCCTGCGACAGCTGCTACTTCAAGTGCAACATGCTGTGCGCGCTCAAGGTCGACGAGCCCTGCGTGACCTACCGTCCCGACAGCCCGGAGGGGCTGCGGCCGCCGCGCCAGATGCACTTCACGTTCCGTGACGAGTCCATCAAGCGGACTGCGTTTGCGTTCCCGTCGGCACAGGAGCAGGCGGCTCTTCACGCGTAGCCTCGCGCCGCGCAATCCACTCGCTGCCGACGTGATCGGTGAGCCCGTGGACGAGGATCGAGCAGAAGACGACCAGTGCGGCGATGTGGAAGATCCGCTCGCCCGCGGCGATCGGCTGTGACAGCACGAGCAACGAGAACGTCATCGTCGCCACGCCCTTGGGGCCGAACCACGCCATGAACGCCTTCGTCGGTGTGTCGGTCCCGGTGCCCGCCAGCGCGAGCCAGAGCGCGACGGGGCGTGCGACGAGCAGCGTCACGACCACGATCGCCACCGCCGCCCAGCCGTCCGCGAACAACCCGTGGAAGGTCAGCAGCGAGCCGAACACGACGAAGACCCCGAGCTTGACGATCTCGATGATGTCGTCGCCGCGCGCCGCGACGTAGGCGCGGATGTCCGGCCGCCTGATGCCCAGCGTGATGCCGGCGACGAAGACCGCGATCACCCCGTTGCCGTGCGGCTCGAGCACCGCCGCCCCGTAGGTGAGGAACGCGACGCCAAGCCCGTAGAGCGCGCGCTGGTGATCGGGGATCCCCTGGCGCGGCAGCAGGACGCTGGCGATCAGCGCGCAGCCGACGCCGTAGACGACGCCGAGCCCGACGTCCTGCAGCACGAAGGTCCACCACGTGAAGTCGTTGTTGTCGAGGCGCAGCGCCGCGGCGAATGCCAGCACGGCCGGGAGCGCGAGCCCGTCGTTGAGCCCGCTCTCGAGGTTGAGCGAGTGCCTGATGAGCCGCGGCACGCGCGGGTTGGTGACGACCGACGAGCTCAGAACGGGGTCGGTGGGCGCCAGCAGCGCGCCGAGCAGGAAGCTCTCGGTCCAGCCCAGGTCGGTGAGCACGTGGGTGGCCGCGGCGATGATGACGGCCGTCACCGGCATCCCGATCGCCAGCTTGCGAACCGGTAGATGCCATGCGCGCTGCAGCATCTCGGCCTCGACTTCGAGCCCGTCGCGGAACAGGATCACGATCAGCGCGACGATCGCAAGCTGCGAGACGAAGCCCGAGCGCTGATCGAAGTCCAGGACCTCGAGCCCGCCGTGCCCGAGGGCAAAGCCGGCGACGACGAACAGCGCGGTCAGCGACAGGAAGCTGCGGTGCGCGACGCCCGATACGAGCGCGCCCAGCACGAGGAGCGCTCCCAACACGACAACCGCCGTCTCGAAGGAGTGCACGGGGGTAGAGTCTCCCAGCAACGGATGAGGGTCACCGTCCTGGGAAAGTCGCCTTCCTGGCAGGACGCAGGCGGGGCGTGCAGCGGCTATCTGATCGAGGAGGGCGACACCGCCGTCCTGATGGACTGCGGGAACGGCGTCTTCTCCAAGCTGCGCCGCTATCGCGACTACGTCGCCGTGGACGCCGTCGTGCTCTCGCACCTGCACGCCGACCACTTCCTCGATCTCGTCCCGTTCAGCTACGCGCTGACCTACGCGCCGCGCCAGCAGCCCGTCCCGGTGGACCGCTGGCCGGGCACCGACAGCCCTGCGCGGCCGAAGCTGTTCGCGCCCGGCGGCGCGCGCGAGACGTTCCGCCGCGTCGTCGGCGCGTGGGGAAGCGAAGACCTCATCGAGAACGCCTTCGACCTGTGCGAGTACGTGCCGACCGATGTCCTGGAGGTCGGCCCGCTGCGCTTCAGCTTCTCGGAGGTCCCGCATTACGTCCAGACCTGCGCGATCGCCGTGACGTCGTCGGCGAACGGGTCGGGCAGGCTGGTCTACGGCGCCGACAGCGCGCCCACCGAGGAGCTCGTGCGCTTCGCGCAGTGCACCGACCTGCTCATGGTCGAGGCGACGCTGCCGCGCCCAGAGCGAGGCGGCATGCGCGGCCACCTGACGCCGGGCGAGGCCGGCGAGCACGGCGCCCAGGCGAAGGCCGGCCGGCTCGTGCTCACCCACATCTCCGACGAGCTCGATCTGCTCTGGGCGCGTCGCGAGGCCGAGCAGGCCTTCGGCGGCCCCGTCGAGATCGCGCACGAGGGCGCCGTCTACGAGCTCTGAGTCGGCGTCCGGGCTGTGCAAAGCTCTCTAGGCGATGCCCGAGCGCGACCTCTTCGCGAATTTCGAGCGCATGCGCCGGGAGATGGACGAGCTCTTCGGCGACGTCTTCGAGCGCGCCCGGAGCCCGCGCCAGCGCGGCGGCTTCACCCCCGCGGTGGACGTCTTCTACGAAGGCGACCCGCCACGCGCGGTCGTGCACGCGGAGCTGGCGGGGATCGACCCCGACGAGATCGGCCTCGAGATCGAGGGCCGCGAGCTCGTCATCGCCGGCCATCGCCGCCCGGGACCGGATGCCGAGGGGCGCGTCTATCAGCAGCTCGAGATCGACTTTGGCCCGTTCCGGCGCACGATCCCGCTCGGCGCCGACGTCATCGCCGACGAGGCGAAGGCCACCTATCGCGACGGCATCCTGCGGATCGAACTGCCGCTCGCGCGGCCGCAGGTCCGCACGCGCTCGGTGCCGATCGATGTCCAGGAGTGACGACCCCGGCGTGATCGAGATCCAGACGCCCGGCGGCGCGCAGCCCGTCGACATCGGCCAGCGGATCGTGCCTTCGACGGCCCCGGTGCTTCCGCTGCGCGAGACCGTGCCGCTTCCCGACACGCTCACGCCGCTCGCGGTCGGCCAGGAGCGCTCGGTGCAGCTGATCAACGACGTGCTGGCGGGCAACCGCCTGATCGTGATGGTCGCCTCGAAGGACCCCGAGCAGGAGGCTCCGGGCCCCGGCGCGCTCTACGAGGTCGGCGTCATCGGCGCGATCGCGCGCATGATGAAGGTCCCCGATGGGTCGCTGCGGATCCTCGTCCAGGGGGCCCAGCGGGTGCACATCGACAACTGGGTGCGCGAGACGCCCTACCTCGTCGCCGAGGTCTCCGAGATGCCCGACGTGGTCAGGCAGTCGTCGGAGCTGACGGCGCTCGTGCGCAACGTCCAGGCGACCTTCAGCCAGATCGTCGAGCAGCTTCCGTACCTCCCCGAGGAGCTGCGGATCGCGGTCTCCAACCTCGACGACCCGGTCGCGCTGAGCCACCTGATCGCCGGCTCGCTGCGGCTCAAGCTCGAGGAGAAGCAGGCGCTGCTGGAGGAGGTCGACGTCGCCAAGCGGCTGCGTCTGCTCGTCGACCACCTCGCCAAGGAGCTCGAGGT
>JAWVFZ010000035.1:0-5823 GCA_033855555.1 Solirubrobacteraceae bacterium | reverse complement strand
TCCTGGCCGGCTCCGGCGGGAGCACCTTCGCCGCGACGGCGTATGCCCCGAAACTGGCGATGGCCGTCGCGAGTGCGCGCCGGACGATGTCATCGCGAAGCGGCGCGTCCAGCGCGGCGCTTCCCTCCCGGGCGAGCGCGGCGAGGTCGCGGTGCTCGGGAGGCTGCACCGCGATCGCCACAGCGGGCAAGACGTCCGTCACGAGATTGATCGCAAGCACCTGCCGTGTCGTGAGCGCGGGGCCGAGGCCGGCGACCGTGGCGGCCGTGACGAGCCCGACCTCGCCGGCGTTGCCGCCGAGCAGCAGCCCGAGCGCGCGGCGCATGTTCTGCCAGAACGCCCGCCCTTCCACGAGCGCTTCGGCAAGCGTGGCGAAGTCGTTGTCCATGACGACGAGGTCGGCCGCTTGGCGGGCCACCTCGGTCCCACTGCCCATCGCGACTCCGACGTCCGCCAGCCGCAGGGATGGCGCGTCGTTCACGCCGTCGCCGGTCATTGCGACCACGTGGCCGCGCGATTGGAGGGCTTCGACGATCCGCAGCTTGTCGAGCGGCGTGCTCCGGGCCAGGACGTAGGTCGTTTCGAGCCGGGCGCCGAGCGCGTCGTCGTCGAGTTGCCCGATCTCGGGGCCCGTCATCACGTTCTCCGGTGCCGCCGGCAGGCCGGCGGTACGGGCGATGGAGATCGCCGTCGCCGGATGGTCGCCCGTGATCATGATCGTGCGGACTCCAGCGGCGGCACACCTGGCGATGGCCGCCGGGACCGACGGCCTGAGCGGATCGCTGATGGCGACAAAGCCCAGCGCGGTGAGCTCGCGCGGGTTCGCGGCGGATGTGCGCGCTCCGCCCTCGGCGATCATCAACACGCGTAGCCCCTGACCTGCGAGGCCGTTGGCCCGAGCCAGGAGCGCGTGCCTGCCCGCGGCATCGAGCGGCTCGACGCGCCCGCCGCGCCGGACGCCCGAGCAGCGACTGACGAGCTCCTCGACCGCTCCCTTGACGTTGAGGCGACCCTCGGCGAGCGTGGAGTGGTAACCGCGGGCGGCATCGAACGGCGACTCGTCCTCGCGACGTGCCTGCACGTGGTGCTGGATCCCTTCAGCGGCGGCGGCTGCGATGACCGCTGCGTCGGTCGCATGAGCGGACGCCGCGGTGCTATCGGGAGGCGGGCTGGCAAGGGCCGCCGCCACGAGGATCTCCCGGAGCGACGGTCGCAGCCCACCCGGAGCGGCCGTGACGCCGTCGACGTCGCACACGGCGGTCACCGCGAGTCGGCCCTCGGTGAGCGTGCCCGTCTTGTCGGCGCAGGCGACGTCGATCCGGCCGAGCGCCTCCACCGCCGAGAGCCGGGCGACGAGCGCGTTGCGGCCCGCCAGGCGGCGCGCGACAGCGGCCTCGGCGACCCCCGCGAGGAGGGGCAGCCCTTCCGGCACGGCGGCGATCGCGACACTGGCGCCCAATGCGAGCTGCGGCCCGAGCGCGTTGCCCCAGAGGACACCGGACGCCGCAACGACCGCGCCGCCCAGAGCCACAAGCGGAAGCGTCTGGGTCAGCAGGCGGCTGAGCCGGCGGTCGAGGGCGCTCTCGGTGCGCGGCGTCTCGCTGATTGCGGCAGCGAGCGCACCCATCCGCGTCGCCGCGCCCACCGCCACCACGACGGCGAGCCCCGAGCCTGCTCTCACGTCGGAGCCCTCGAGGACGATCCGCTCGGCTTCGGCGCCCCGGTCGGGAAACTTCTCGATCGGAAGCGATTCGCCGGTCAGCGGGGCTTCGTCCACCTCGAGAGCCATCGCCTCGATCACGCGCGCGTCGGCGGCTATGCGCTGCCCGGCGGCGAGCACGAGGACGTCTCCGGGAACAAGCTCTGTCGCCGCGATGACCTGCTCGCGGCCGTCCCGGCGGACACGCGCGGTTCGCGAGCCGCGCGCCCTCAAGGCCTCGATCGCCTGGCCGCCTTGGCGCTCCTGCACCGCGCCGACGACGGCATTGGCCACGACCACGGCGCCGATCATCAGCACGTCGCCCATCGCTCCGGCGGCCAGGGACACGGCTGCGCCGACTCCCAGCACAGCGACCAGCGGCGAGCGGATCTGGTCGAGCATGCCGACCAGGAACGGGTTGGTCCCGTTCGCGTCGGGATCGGGGGCGCGCTCGCGCGTGGCCGCGTCCTGCGCCGTCAAGCCCCCGGGCCGGGTCTCGAAATGGCGCAGCACGCTTGTGACGTCGCGGCGGCCCCAACGCTCCGGAAGCGGGTCCGACAAACGCTCGGCGACGGAGAGGGAGCGGCGGCCACCAGCCATGCGCAGCGCCGCGTCCGCCATCGCCACCAGGCCTCCAAGCTGGCTGGGCACGGAGCCTCGACTGAACGGCGGCGAGCTCCGCAACCCCCAGGCGATCCCGCCGATGTTCGCTGCGATCGACAACGCGACCCCGTCGCGCAGCGCCGCGTCACGCCTTATCCCAGCCTCGATGACCTCCACGACCGCGTCGAGTCGCGGGGTGAGCAGATCGGCCCGGGCGAGAAAGCGCCCGCTGCGCCCCGATGTCAGGCCGATCGCGAGATCGCAGATCTCGAACGCCTCGCCGGCGCGGACGCCGTCGGCCAGCACTGCCACGACCAACCCCTCGCCCTGGAGCGCCCGCACCCGCGCGACCGCTGACGCCGGTGCGACCAGCTCGAGCTGAAGGCGCTCCGCAAGCGCGCGCGCCAGCGGTGTCTCCCGAGCAGCCAGCAGCTCGATTCCCACGCCGTGGCGCTCGCAGGTCGAGCGAAGCTCGGACAATCCAGGGGCCGCTTTCGGCATGAGCGCAATCAACGCGGCGGGCGCCGGGTTGGCTGCCAATCTCAAGGCGAGGACGAAGGCGTCGGCGGGCAGGGAAGGCACTGCGCTGAAGGCAACCGACGCGTGCGGCCCGAGCATCCAGTCGCGTCCGTCCACGCGCGCGGTGGCGATTCGGCCATCGAAACGGGCCTCGCCGGCGGAGACGCGCGCGGTCGGGGGAAACGGCGCGCCCCAAGGCGAGTCGGTCGCAACCGAGATCGCGGTGGCGATCCGCAGCGCTTCGGCATCGTCCATGCCGTCTGCGAGCGCGGCGATGGGCCCGAGCTCCCATCCGTCGGTCACAACGCGCGCCGCCTCGACGACCAGGACATCCGGGCGCCGCACGGGACGATCGGGACGAGACCCTGGCACCGTCGCTCCCGCGCGCAGAACGCGAGTCGCAGCGCCGCGGTCGGCCGCCTCGCGCCCGGCCATTGCCGGGCGCGGATTGACAAGCAGTGCGGCCGTGAGCGCCCGCGGCAGGGAGCGTGTCAGCACGCCGGTCACGATCGCGTAGGCGATCGACAGCGGGCCGATTGCCCGCATGTAGTGCTCGTACGGACCCGCACGTACCGGCTGCTCTCGCTGCGCGGCCTGGAACGGGCTACCGCGCGAGAGCCGCACGGTCACCGGTCCTCCGTAGACCCGCGCGCCGGAGTCGATCTGCGCTCCGGGGCTGAGCGGCTGGGGCATGCCGCTGAGGCCGATGGCGGTTCCGTACCCCTCCGTCACGATGCCCGGGAGAGGAACGCGGTCGCGAGCCTCAAACGCAAGCTCGGCGCCAGCGGTTGCCCGCGGCTCCTTCGCGACGCGGGTCTCATAGTCCCGCCAGTCCGACCGGCGAGCGACCGTCTCCGTCAGCATGCGCAGCGCGCCCGCTCCAGCGAAAGCCAGTCCGAGAGAGCTCCCCGAGGAGGCCATGCTCACGATGCCCAACGTGCCGAAGAACAGCTCCTTCGGCACGTGGCCGAGAGTGTCCTCGAGCCTCGAGGTGGCCGGCGGAATTCCCTCCAACATCGAAATTGCCGCGGCCAGCTCCCCCGGCCCGGCGCCGCCGAGCGGGGGCGCCGCCCGTCCCGTCGCGCGTCGGCCAATCAGAAGACTCAGCCCGAGCGCGGCGCCGATGAGCTTGGCCGCGGACTCGATCGCGGGAGCCGGGTCAAGCGGGTGCGGTGGCATCCGCTCGAAGAACTCGTCGGGCGGCTCTAGCTCCGCGATGTCGGACAGGAGCAGGTCGAGATCCGTGGCGGCCTCTTCGAACTCGACCAGCACGCGGCCCGTCAGCGGGCTCGGGAGCGCTTGCTTCACGCCCGGGTGGCGTTCGAGCCTGTCGATGAGCCGGCGCGCCAGGTCGTGGTCGCGTTCGAGGCCGCGGACCGCGATGCGCGCGCGCTTCGGCGGGCGACGCGCGTGCGATGGTCGCCGCACCGCGGCCGCGGGCGACTCTGGCTTTGCCCGCCGGCGCCGTGGTCGCCCAGCTCCCCGGTGCGCGAGCCGCGCGATCTTCTCGACCAGCTCAGCGGGCTCCACTGCGCCGCGCTCGAAGCGAACGAGCACGTTGCGCGTGCGCGCGCTGGCGCTTGCGCCCCGGACGCCGGCGAGCTCGCCAACGTGCCGTGCCAGGGCGTCGGCGTGTTGACCGGACCACCCGGGAAGGTGGATTCGCATGCGCCCCGGGACCGAGCTGAGAACCTCCGGGGGCGCAGTGCTTGTCGTCATCCCCGCCGGCCTTGTCTCGCTAGTCGCCGCGGCGAATGCTCTGAGCCTCAGCCCAGATGTCTTCCATCTCCTCGCGTGCACGGGCCGCAAAGCGGACCGCCCACCGACCCGCGCGTGCCGCCAAGTCCTCGGCGACACGCTCCGCATCGTGGGAGATGTCCTGCGCCTGCGCGCGGTCGCCGTCCCGGCGAGGATCCGATCCGGTCTCGGCGCTCACGACTCCGAGCCGGACGGCTGGGACCGCGGCGGCTTGCGCGCGGCCGAGGTCTTCGATCCGCTCGCCCGCTTCGACGGTGATGCGCGCTTGGACGGTGATGCGCGCTCGGACGGTGATGCCCGCTTGGACGACGGATCCCGCTTCGACGAGCTCGCGGATCTCACGTCCGGCGCGTTGCTGTCTTCGGCCGCCGATTGCATGCCTTCCATTGCGCCGTGTGCCGCCGAGATCACGACGTCGCCGGCCTTGAGAACGCCGGCGAGGCCGTAGACGGCTCCCTTGCGCAGCGCATCTCGCACCTCCGGCGACAGCGCCGCCGCGGTGGCGACCGCTGCGACCGCCACCTGTCGCTCTATGAGCGCCATCGCTGACCTCTCCTTGTCGCGTGGTCGAGAGGGCTAACGGTAGCCCAACGTGAGCCGGGGCGCGCCTAAATTTGCCGCCCAGAGGGATCGGCCCTAGTGTTCGACCAGGACGCGCGGCGGCCGTCGCTCGCTCTCATCGAGGCCCCAGAATCGAAGCAGCAGCAAGCGCACCAATGTCATAGACACAGTGTCGGCGCGCCGGGATGTCGCTCTGTTTCCAGAGGGTTTCCAACCTGTTAAGAAGCGGTGACCCTTCCGGGGTTACCGTGATCGCTGAACGGGGCCTGCCGTGCCCTGAAGTTTGCACGCCGGATGTCCTGTTCGAGCATCGGGACGGGAACGATCGTCGCGACCGTCAAACCGTCGTCGAGCGGCGCGTTCACCGCGCGCTTCGACCTCCCGGCTGTTGGACGACGGTGTTCCTGCGGGCTCAAACCCGCGTCCGCAAGCGCCCCGGCAGCAAGACGACGTTCCCCACCTACACGCTGGTGCGCGGCATCAAGCTCGCCCCGTAGCGCCGCGGTCAAGCAGCTCATACGCCAGGCCGGCCGGGGCCTACGGTCTGGTCGCGCTCTTGTATCCGGCGGGTCCGCCCCCGGTCTCAGCTGACGAACGCGGTGCCTGTGAAGTCGCAGATCCTGTGGTCGGTGGGGCTTCCGAAGGAGTAGTTGGAGTCGAACTGATAGATGATGCTCACCACC
>JAWVFZ010000034.1:0-3299 GCA_033855555.1 Solirubrobacteraceae bacterium | reverse complement strand
CAGGTCTCCGGCCGCCTCGGCGGCGCCGAGATGGCGCGCACCGAGTCCTACTCGGACGGTCGCGTCCCACTGCACACCATGCGCGCGGACATCGACTACGGGTTCTACGAGGCGCGCACCACGTTCGGCCGCATCGGCGTCAAGTGCTGGATCAACAAGGGCGAGATCATGCCCGAGGGCTACACCGGCGCCGACCTCACCGACCTCGACGCCCCCAACCCCCAGCGTGACGACGATCGTGGCGGCCGTGGCCGCAACGACCGTGACGGTCGCGGGCGCGGCCGCGGAGGCCGCGGCGGCAGTGGCGCCGGCGGCGGTGGCGGCTTCGGCGGCGGTCGCGGCCCGGGCGGGCCGGGCGGTCCCGGTGGCCGTGGCGGCGGTGGCCGTGGCGGTGGCGGTGGCGGCGGTCGTGGCGGCGGAGGCGGCGGGCCCCGCGGTGGCGGAGGTGGCCGCTGATGCTCAGTCCGAAGCGCGTCAAGCATCGCAAGCAGCACCGTGGGCGCCGTGCGGGTCTCTCGCGCGGTCAGACGACGGTGCAGTTCGGCGAGTACGGCATCAAGGCGCTCGACGCCGGTTGGCTCACCAACCGCCAGATCGAGGCTGCCCGAATTGCGATGACCCGCAAGATCAAGCGTGGCGGCAAGGTCTGGATCAACGTGTATCCCGACAAGCCGTTCACCAAGAAGCCTGCCGAGACGCGCATGGGATCGGGCAAGGGCTCGCCCGAGGGCTGGGTTGCCGTGGTCAAGCCTGGTCGCGTGATGTTCGAGCTGGCCGGCGTGGACGAGCAGCTGGCCCGCGAGGCGATGCGGCTGGCCGGCCACAAGCTGCCGGTGCGCACCAAGTTCGTGACGGCGGAGGACTGATGGCCATCAAGGCAGCCGAAATGCGAGAGATGAGCGACGAGGAGATTCGCGAGCAGGTCAAGACCGCTCGGCGGGAGATCTTCGGACTGCGCTTCCAGCATGCGACCGGCGAGCTGGAGAACACCGCCGGCCTTGCAAGCGCCAAGCGCGACCTCGCGCGGGCACTGACCATCGCGCGCCAGCGCGGTATCGATATCGAGACTTCGTAGGGATCTATGACTGACGAGAAGAACACAGACGAGACAGTCGAGGAGACCCCGGCCGCCGAGGCGCCCGCCGAGGAGCAGGCCCCTGCGCAGGAGCCGGCCGCCGAGGCCGAAGCTCCGGTCGAGGAGCCGGCTGCGGACGAGCCCGCCGCCGAGGAGCCGGCCGCAGCTGCCCCCGTTGAGCCCGAGGTCGCCGCGGCGCCCGACATCGACCCTTCGCTTCCGCGCAAGGAGCGACTGCGCATCCTCAAGTCGCGCGAATCCGGCGCGGCCGGCCCGTCGCGGACGCCCGAGGAGCGCGCTGCCGAGCGCAAGGAGCTGCGCCGGGCGAAGGCCGCCGCGCGCACGCGTCGCCGCCACCAGGAGCGCGACAAGGCTCGCGCCGCGCGCGCCGATCAGCCCGCTGTCGAGGCCACCGCGCCCCGCGAGCACGGCCCGGGCCGTCCCAAGACGCGCACCGGCATCGTCGTCTCCGACAAGGCCGACAAGACGATCACCGTCCGCATCGAGGACGCCCGCCGGCACCGCCGCTACGAGAAGATCGTCCGTTCCACGTCCACGCTGCACGCGCACGACGAGAGCAACGACGCCAACGAGGGCGATCGCGTGACCGTCGTCGAGTCGCGGCCGCTGAGCCGCCTCAAGCGCTGGCGGCTGGTAGAGGTCCTGGAGCGAGCGAAGTGATCCAGAACGAGTCACGCCTCAAGGTCGCCGACAACACCGGCGCCCGCGAGATCCTCGTCATTCGCGTCAAGGGCGGCTCCCGCCGGCGCTACGCGCATGTCGGGGACATCATCACCGCGACGGTCAAGCAGGCCAACCCGCAGGGGACCGTCAAGAAGGGCGAGGTCGTCACGGCCGTGGTCGTGCGCACCAAGAAGTCATTCAGCCGCAACGACGGCACCTACATCGCCTTCGACGAGAACG
Organism: Solirubrobacteraceae bacterium; assembly: GCA_033855555.1. GTDB lineage: Bacteria > Actinomycetota > Thermoleophilia > Solirubrobacterales > Solirubrobacteraceae > AC-49. Next base: position 1,300 of record JAWVFZ010000034.1, on the reverse strand, counting down.
CCGCCGTGATCATCGACGCCCAGAACAACCCGCGCGGGACTCGCATCTTCGGTCCCGTCGCTCGCGAGCTGCGCGATCGCAACTTCATGAAGATCGTGTCGCTCGCGCCGGAGGTGCTTTAGCATGGCTTTGAAGATCCGCCGCGAGGACGAGGTCATCGTCATCTCAGGCAAGGATCGCGGCAAGACCGGCAAGGTCCTGCGCGTAGACCCCAAGAAGTCCAAGGTCTACGTCGAGGGCCTCAACATCGTCAAGCGCCACCAGCGGCCGAATGCTGCAACGGGCGTGGGCGGCGGTGTGGTCGAGAAGGAAGGCCCGATCCATATCTCCAACGTGATGCTCATCGATCCCAAGGACAAGAAGCCGACCCGCGTGGGCGTCGCCCGCGAGGGTGGTACGCGCAACCGCATCGCGCGCCGGTCCGGAGTGAAGTTCGACTAGCCATGGCCCGTCTGAAGACCCAATACATCGAAGAGATCCGCCCGCAGCTCGTGGAGCGCTTCGGCTACTCGACGTACATGCAGGCGCCCAGGATCGAGAAGATCACGCTGAACATGGGCCTCGGCGACGCCAAGGTCGACTCCAAGGTCCTGGACCACGCGACGGAGCAGCTGGCGACGATCGCCGGCCAGAAGCCGAATCTGCGGCGTGCGCGCAAGTCCATCGCCCAGTTCAAGGTGCGCGAGGGCATGCCGGTCGGCATCTCCGTGACGCTGCGCCGTGAGCGCGCCTACGAGTTCCTCGACCGGCTCCTGTCGGTCGCGATCCCGCGGATCCGCGACTTCCGCGGCCTGAAGGCCAACGCCTTCGACGGTCGCGGCAACTACTCCATGGGCGTGCGCGAGCAGATCATCTTCCCCGAGATCGACTACGACGCCGTCGACGCCGTCCGCGGCCTCGACATCACCATCACCACATCGGCGAAGACCGACAGCGAGGCGTTCGCCCTGCTCTTGGCCTTCGGCATGCCGTTCGCCCGCGAGGGCAAGCGCCCGGAGCTTCCCAACGAGCCGGCACCCGATGACGACACCGCAACCCCTTCAGATTCAGAGGAAGCCTGATGGCAAAGACGTCACAGCGCGTGCGTCAGGCACGCGGTTCCAAGTACAAGACCCGTGAGTACACGAGATGCCGCCGTTGCGGTCGCTCCCGCTCGGTGTTTCGCAAGTTCGGCGTCTGCCGGATCTGCCTGCGCGAGCTGGCGCACAACGGCTACATCCCCGGGATGACCAAGAGCAGCTGGTAGTCGCATGTCGATGACCGACCCCATCGCCGACTTCCTCACGCGGATCCGCAACGG
>JAWVFZ010000033.1:0-3136 GCA_033855555.1 Solirubrobacteraceae bacterium | reverse complement strand
CTGCGGCTCACCGACAGCACGACCTTCGAGACCGGCGCCGTGCGGCTGTTCCTTAAGCCGGATCACGCCTGACCGAAGCTCCAACCGAGTACTGCTTTCCATGCAACTTGGGAGCCCGGCGACGTCGTCGGCGCGCTACTCCTTTCGCCTGGACAGCAGTAGGCCTGCGCCGCGGCCTCCGCCGCCGTCGCGCTGTCGCTTTCCATGCGCAGCGGCCATGAGAGAGCAGTCTCTCGTCATGTCTACTTCAGTGCTGCTCGACGCCGCTGGCCGTCGCCGTTCGCCGGCCACGATGCCCGGTCACCACCGCGGCCGTCCTCTCGCAACAAGGGCCGCCTATACCCCGCCGATCCGGCGGTCACGGCAAGGCCGCGCAGCGTGCTACGCGCGGCCGCCGGCGACCACGGCCGACCGGCGGTTGGTCCGTGCATGACGCACAGCAACGCGCCGACCGGCAGGGCGGGGCGAAGGTCCAGCCACGGCTCGATCTGCTGCCACCCCCAGCGGTCCATGCCGACCTCGCGACGCCCTTTCCCCGTCACACGAGAATCGCGCCCGGTCGTGCGGTCAAGATCGCTTTCGGCCAGCGCGGCGCGCCACAGCACCACGATCAGCGCCCGCACACGCAGCCCGTGCGCGGTCTGGCCCGCACAGCGCATGACCGCAACAATCTCCTCCACCGTCGGCGGCCTGCGCCGACGCTTCGCGCCGCATCAACTTCGCCACGCGCACGCGGTCGAGATGGCTCGCGAAGGCGTCCCGCTCACCGTCGTTCAGCGCCAACTCGGCCACGCCAACCTCGGGATCACGTCCATCTACCTCCAAGGCATCGACAACAGCGAGATCATCAACACCGTCCTCGCCCGCCCGGCACCAACGTTGCCCGCCAGCGCCGGACTTCGCTGATCGCTGTCGCCGGCGCGGCGGCTCGCGGTCGCCGCGACCCTGCTGGTACTGCCTCAAAGGAACACTCTGAGCTTGATGCCGACCCGGGCGGTCCCCTCTTCCAAGGCCGCAGGCAAGACAAGCACGGTGCGTACCGGTCCGGGCCTATGCGGAGCCGGAATCCTCGCGGCGTTGGGCGGACATTGGCGGGGGCGGCGGCGCGTACGGTCCCTCCCACCATCGCCCGTCGCCGCGCAGGCCGAGGCGCCGGTCGCGGCGCCGCCGCACCCGCGACACCGCCGCGCACAGCACGGCCACGATGACCACGATCGCGCACGCGACGTTCAGCGCGGTCGCGTTCAGCGCGGTCGGGTCCACCTCGGCGAGCATGCGAGGACGGTACCTCCGGCGTCCCTGATGCACAACATTCCGACTGACGGGCGATAGGCGAGGTGATCGGCGGCCCGTCGGCCCGACGGCGGCCAGCGCGCTCCGGTACCGGGGGCGAGTCGGTTCGTGAGCGGTCGACGCTTCTGGCTCCCGGCGCGGCCCACAGTGCCGGACCTCGTCCGGAGCGGGAGTCTGCGGTCCGGGTATTGACACGCTCGCTTCCCCGTGTGGCGGCGTCCCAGCTCAGAGGAGCTCACCGGCGTGCGCTTCGAGCTCGGGGGGACCGCGCGGTGACGACGGAGCTCCGCGGCCTTGACGCCGCATCCCCACAGGTCGAGACTGACTGGGAGCAGCACGAGCGGCTGCGCGATCAATGCCCTATCGAGCAGGTGTGCAATGAGCGATACGGTTGCTGGAACGGCAAACCCGGCGGCGCTCCGTCCGCGCAGGGCCACGGCTCCGGACCTGCCGGGCGTGACTGACACGCTGGCCCTCGCGTTCCACCACGACCCGGTGTTGATGTGGATCATCGACGACGGGTCGAGACGGCGGCAGCTTCTGCCGGGGTTCTTCGGAGCCGTCGCGGAGTCGTACCTCGCATACGACGAGACCTACGCGGTCGACCAGGGCGTCTCGGCGGCCGTGTGGGCGCCGCCCGGGGCCGAGGACGACGAGGCTCTCCCGACCGTGCTCGGCGAGGTCGTCAAGGAGTACGCGGAGCGGCTGTTCCAGATCCTCGGGCTCATGGAGGAGGAGCACCCCGTAGAGCCGCACTACTACCTCTTCCTACTCGGCACGAGGCCGGAATGGCAAGGGCGCGGGCTCGGGTCGTCCCTCATGGCTCCGGTGCTCGAGACGTGCGATCGAGACCGCGTACCGGCGTATCTCGAGGCCACGAGCGAGCGCAACAAGCAGCTATACCTTCGGCGCGGCTTCGAAGTGACCGACGAGATCCAGCTGCCTGACGGACCGAGCATGTGGCCAATGTGGCGGTCGCCCCGCTGACCTGAGCCCAGCCAACAGCGGACTCCCATCGGTCGATGCGGGTGACCGTTCCGTCGTGTCGTTGGCGACCCAGCATCGTTTCTAAGGGCGGGCTCCGAAAGCCGCCATCTCGTCCGTGATGCGCGGCCGGTTCGTCGCCGCGACGTCTCGGCGGCCCGCTCTGACACGCACTCCTGCGAGTGCGCAGCAGCTTTCCGACACGGCTTTGTGCAACAGCCATGGTGCAGAGCAGAAGCCCGGGTCCCACGACGAGAGCGATGACGCAGAGTGCCGCAACCCCATGCAAGCGAGCGTCTCGCGTCCCGCGCCGAACACGCTCGCTCGGGACGAACACCGACGGCTGCCAGCTTCCGCTCTTCGTCCAAAGCAGGAGCGCGGCTGGCGGATGCGCGTTGCTTGTCTCAAGAATGAGGTGGTGTCCGCCTGGTTGTTGACGACCGGTCGGTTGGCCTCGCGCCCGCGATGCGGCACCGCCGCCTCATGGGCGAACGGATCGAGCGAGGCGAAACCCCACGTCCTCGATCGCGAAGGTCGGGTGGCTCCGGCGCCGTACGGAGGCGCGGCAACTCCAGTGCTCATCGCTCCACCCACCGCCGCGGAGCACCCGGTACGGACCGTAGACATCGCGATCGTAGACGTCCCAGCACCACTCCCAGACGTTGCCGATCATGTCGTAGAAACCCCAGGCGTTGGGCTCCTTGCCGCCCACCTCGTGAACCGCGTCGCGGGCGTTGCCGCGATACCAGGCAATCGCCGCCAGGTCGCCGTAGCGAGCGCCCGTGGTTCCCGCACGGCATGCGTACTCCCACTCCGCCTCCGTCGGGAGGCGGAAGCCATCGGCCGACGCGTCCCAGCC
>JAWVFZ010000032.1:0-4518 GCA_033855555.1 Solirubrobacteraceae bacterium | reverse complement strand
ACGAACATCCCGATGGGCGGGACCTTCGTTACTCAAGCGGCCCGGCAGTCGCGTTCGAGCTAGCCCCTTTCCCTCGATGCCAGCAGCCAGCGCCGGTCCCGACGGCAAAATGCGGCAATGAAAGACTTGACCCCAGCCGTGGTCACCCAAGGCCGCCGGCGAGCGCTAGGGCCCTACGCGGGCTCAACCAGCCGGCGCGACTGGAGCGCGGCGATGAACGACTGCGAGTCCTGGGCGGCGCGGTCGGCGGTGAGGCCGTGGCGCTCGCGGAGCGCGGTGGCGACCTCCTCCGGGGAGCGTGGCTCGGCCAGCAGCTCCCAGAGCACGGCCCCGGCTGAGTTGAGGCGCAGGTAGCGGTCGCCGACGGGATCCAGAAGCACCGTTTCGCCGGCCACGGTCTCGGTGACCGCCCATGGCACCCGCCTGATTCGCCCGGGCGCTCCTACGATGTCGCTCCCCATGGGCGGCACACTGTATGGCTACGCGATCGACTCGGACCTGCCGCTGGGGCGTTTGCGTACCGGTCGCGCGCCGCGCGGGACGTTGACGGTGAGGAATGCCATCGCGCCGCTGCTCGCGCGACGCGGCACGCTCGTGCGCTACGACCGCGACCTGTGGGCGCTCGCGCGGACCGACGACGGGCTGACGATCTGGTGTCCGGGTACCGGCGTCTATCACGCGGCGCCGGCTTCGGGCATCGTCGACGTGGAGCCCGACGAGCGCTACGACGGGCTGCTCGAGCACCGGCTCACGACGCTCGTCCTGCCGCTGCTGCTGGCCGAGCGCGGCGACCTCGCATTGCACGCCGCGGTCGTCGGCGCCGACGGCCGCGCCGTCGCGTTCTGCGGGGCATCGATGCGCGGCAAGTCGACGCTGGCCGCCGAGCTCAGCGCGCGCGGTCATGCGCTGCTGGGCGACGACAGCGCGGTCCTCACGTTCGCAGACGATGCGTTCGTCGCCTGGCCCGGGCCCGTCGGCTCCCGCCTGCGTGATCCCGGCGAGATGATCCTGCGCCGCCTGGTACACGACGATCGCGGCCAGGCCGACGTCGACGCGTTGCCGCTCGCGGCTGTGGTGGTGCTCGGCGAGCGGGGAGGACGCGAGCCGCGGCTCGCCCGGCTGGAGCCGGTGCGGGCCGCGACCGAGCTTTACGCCCACGCGCCGCAGGCCGACGGGACGGCCATCGCGCGGACCTTCGCGCTGTCGGCGAGGCTCGTCGAGCGCGTCCCCGTGTTCGAGGGCTTCATGCCTGATGACCTTGCCCGTGCCGGAGAGCACGCCGAAGCACTGCTCATGACTGCCCTGCGCGGTTGAGGACGCGGCGGCCGGTGGCCCGCAGAACAGTGGCCGCGTAGCCGGGCCATGCGCGCATCGGTAGCCCGGCGAGTCGCCCGGCATGGTCGTGCACCACGCGCGGCATCGAATACCCGGCGAGGGCCAGCGGACCCAGCGGCGGCCGTCGCGGAGGCGACCCCGGCCGTTCCCGGCCCAGCCCGGTGTACGCCTGCGCCGCGTCGAGCGCGAGGTGGAGCTCCCAGTCGAGTTGCAGCTCACGCGCGAGGGCGAACGCCCGGTTCCATTCGGCGTCGTCGAGGGCCCGCACGAGGAGCGCGATGTCCTGGACCATGAGCAGGCGGCGGTCGAGGTGGCCGACCATGTGGACTGCCAGCACGACGAGCTGCTCGGGGGCAGCGGGGGCGAGGAGGCCGTCTGTCCGCACGGCGCCGGCGCTCAGGCGCGCGTGGTCGAGCGCGCTCGTACGTGGATCGCCGCCGACGCGCCAGTGCACCTCGACGCCCAGCGCATGTGCGCCGACCCGCCGCGTGAGCATGAGATCGTGGCCGAAGGCCTCCGCGAAGCCCTCCCAGGGTTCCCCGATCGCGCCCGCGCCGTGGGGCACGGACACGTGCGCGAAGCCCTCCGCCTCGAGCGCCGCCGCCGCCGCGCGAAATGCGTCCTTGGGAACGAGAACGTCGAGGTCGCCCGAGTGACGCAGCGCGGGCTCGGCATGCAATGCCGCCACGGGCGGGCCCTTCAGGATCACGGGCTCGGTGCCGATCGCGTCGGCGACGATGCGCGCGATCGCGGGTGCCTCGCGGCGCAGCAGGGCCGCACCGAGCGCGGCCCGTGTGTGCGCGCCGCGGAGCGGGCTGCGCGGGTCCGCGGCAGAGGCGTACCCGCCGAGGCGGTGGTAGGCGGCCGCGACGGTGACGTCCTCGTCATGTGCGAGCGCCCGGCCTTCAGTCAGCAGGGCCCGCAGGGCAGGAAGCTGGCGTGAGTGGGCGAAACGAAGTTTCGGCACGCGCGGAGCCTAGGCATATAGCTTGCGCGCAACCGATCAGCGAGGAGTCCCATGGACCAGCAGGCCACCATCCAGCCCGAGCCCTACGAGCCGCCGCTCGTCGTCGACCTGTCGACCGACGGCCCCGCATCGGTGTGCGCGATGATCCAGGTCTCGCAGATCGCGTGACCGCTCCGCCGCTCAGGCGGCGAGCAGTTCGCTGAGCCGGCCGGAGCGATCGGCTTCGACGGTCTCGAGAAAGCCCCCGATGACCTCGTCGCCGATGACGACCTGGGGGAAGGACAGCATCCCGGTGCGCTCCACCAGTTCAGCGCGGCCTACGGGGTCCTTGCTCAGGTTGATCTCCGTGTACTCGAGTCCGCGCTTGGCGAGCAGCTGCTTCGCGCGCACGCAGAACGAGCAGGGGTCGGTCGTGTAGACGGTGATCTGGGCCATGCTTTACAAAGTATAGTGCGAGCGTATGCCGGGTCCGGTACGCACAGAGGCCGTGGTCCTGCGCTCGATGCGCTTCGGTGAGGCCGACCGGATCTTGCACCTCTATACCCCGATGCGCGGCCGAATGGGCGCGATCGCGAAGGGAGTGCGGCGCACGCGCAGCCGCTTCGGTGGCCGCCTGGAGCCTTTCAGCCGCGTCGACCTGCAGTTGCACGAGGGACGCTCGGACCTGCTCACCGTGACCGGCGCCGACATGGTCGACGCCCACGCGCGGCTGCGCGACGACGGGGGCGCCCTCGACGCCGCGGGGCGCGCATGCGATGCCGTGTCGCGCCTGTTCGACTCGGGCGAGTCGCACCCCGAGGTCTTCCACCTGCTGTGCAACGAGCTCAGCCTGCTGGAGGCCGAGCCGCAGCTCGCCACGCTTGCCAACCAGCTCGCCTTCCGGCTGAAGCTGCTCGTCGCCGCGGGGTTCGGCCCGCAGCTCGCGGCGTGCGCGACGTGCGGCGAGCGCGAGCATCTGACGGGGTTCAGCGGCGCGGCGGGCGGCGTGGTCTGCGGGGCGTGTGAGGCCTCGGCGTTCCCGTTCGACGCAGACGCCCACGGCTTCATGGTCGATGCGCTCGGCCGCCCGCTCGCAGACGCCCCCAAGGGAGAGCTGCGCATCCTGCGCCAAGTGGAGCGCGCGGTCGGCGATCTCGCCGAGCACCATGCGCATATCCGTTTGCGCGCCGCCGCGGCCGGATAGGATCGACGACGGTGGAGACCACTGCCGCGACGAAGTGGGTGTACGACTTCGCAGAGGGGTCGAGGGACATGCGCGACCTGCTCGGCGGCAAGGGCGCCAACGTTGCGGAGATGACCCGCGTCCTCGGCGCTGACCGAGTCCCCGCGGGCTTCACCATCACGACCGAGGCGTGCGTCTCGTACATGAGCGCCGGCGGGACGTTCCCGGAGGGACTCGACGAGCAGGTGGCCGACGCGCTCGCCCACCTGGAGGAGCAGGCCGGCAAGCAGCTGGGCGACGACGCCGACCCGCTGCTGGTGTCGGTGCGCTCGGGCGCACGCGAGTCGATGCCGGGGATGCTGGACACCGTCCTCAACCTCGGCCTCAACGACACATCGGTGGAGGGCCTCGCCGAGCGCACGGGCAACGAGCGCTTCGCCTGGGACTCCTACCGGCGCTTCGTGCAGATGTACGGCAACGTCGTCATGGGCGTCGACGGCGTGCGCTTCGAGGACGAGATCAAGCGGGTCAAGCAGGACCGCGGCGTGAAGACCGATACCGAACTTGACGTCGACGCGCTGCGCGAGCTGACCGAGACCTTCAAGGGCTTCTACGACTTCCCGTCGGACCCGCAGGCGCAGCTCAAGGGCGCGATCCGCGCGGTCTTCGACTCGTGGATGGGCAAGCGGGCGGTCGAATACCGGCGGATCAACCGCATCCCCGACGACTGGGGCACCGCCGTCAACGTCCAGCAGATGGTGTTCGGCAACAAGGGCGACACGTCGGGCTCGGGCGTCGCGTTCAGCCGCGACGAGGTCACGGGCGAGCCGGAGCCCAGTGGCGACTTCCTGCCCGACGCCCAGGGCGAGGACGTCGTCTCGGGCGTGCGCACCCCGCGCGACATCCGCGAGCTGCGCGAATGGCTGCCCGAGGTCCATGCCCAGCTCATGGAGATCCTGCGAACGCTCGAGCAGCACGCCAAGGACATGCAGGACACGGAGTTCACCGTGGAGGAGGGGCGCCTCTACATGCTCCAGACGCGCGACGCCAAGCG
>JAWVFZ010000031.1:0-3794 GCA_033855555.1 Solirubrobacteraceae bacterium | reverse complement strand
GAGATCGCCGAGGTCACGGGGATCGATCCGGAGGAAGTCGACTCCATCAAGCGCTCCGCTCAGGCCCCGGTCTCTCTCGAGAAGCCGGTCGGCGACGAGGAGGAGTCGGAGTTCGGCCAGTTCATCGCCGACGAGCGCGCTGAGTCTCCGTACGAGCGGGCTGCAGAGATCCTCACCAAGGAGGCCCTCCGCGAGGCCCTCGAGAACCTCTCCTATCGGGAGCGGCGTGTCCTCGAGCTTCGCTACGGCCTCGGCGGCGAGCATCCCCGCACGCTCGACGAGGTCGGACGGACGTTCAACGTCACGCGCGAACGCATCCGCCAGATCGAGAACCAGTCGCTCAAGAAGCTCCAGAGCCTCGCTGAGGCCCAGAAGCTTCGCGACGTGGCGTAAGCCGCGTCACCTCCAAGCGCTTTCGAAGGGCCGCCATTTGGCGGCCCTTCGTCGTTGGTGGCCTCGGTGGCGGCTTTGCCAGCCGGCCCCGCCACACGCGGCCGCTGTCGCTTTGCACGCGGAGAACGGGGGTTTGGGTGGCGCGCGGCGCGGTTCGTCGGTTGGGCGAGCGTTGGCTGCCTGCATTGAGGAAGAGCGGAGCGTGTCGCCGCGGTCGATCCGGGCGGGGTTTCGTCGCATATAGATGATTAGCCCGCCCAGATCGCGCTTAACGACGGCGAGACTGACGAACATGGCGCTAGGCGCCACTTTCGTTCCACAAGCGGCCCGGCAGTCGCTCGAGCTGCTCCCTCAGGAGCGCCCGAACATCCGCTGGTGGTAGCCGCTGCGGGCTTGGGGGTCTGTGTCGCCGGCAATCTTCCCGAGCCCAAGGGCGCGCATGACGGCCTCGCGTGCCGGGCGGGGGAGAACGGCTCCAAGCTTGGCCGTGACGCCTTGCGACGTCGGTACCCAGACCTCGAACCGGTTGTGGCCAACCGCGCGGACGACGGCGGTGGCGACGTCGTCAGGTGTGACCCGGGGGAGGAACCTTGGGCGCCCCTGACCGTCGAGCATGTCCGTTTCCACCTGTGCGGGCTGGATCACTGAGAACCGCAGGCCGGTTCGGCGGTACTCCATGCGCAGCGACTCGGTCAGCCCGACGATGCCGTGCTTGGTCGCGGCGTAGACCGCGCTGCCTGGCAGCGGGGCGCGGCCCACCCCGGAGGCGACATTTACGACGTGGCCGCGGCCACGGGGCAGCATCCGCTGCAGCGCCAGACGGGTGCCATAGACGGTGCCCAGAAGGTTGACCTCGACCTCGCGGCGGCTGACCTCGTCGGGCTCGTCGTGAAACGGCCCGACCCAGTCGATGCCGGCATTGTTGACGAGGACGTCGAGAGGCCCGTGCGCACGCTCGGCGGCGTCGAGGAAGGCGGCGAACGCGTCGCGGTCGGTCACGTCCAGCGTGGCTGCGATCGCCTCAGTACCGATGGACGCTGCGGTCGCCTGCGCGGAAGCGGTGTCGAGATCGCCGATCGCGAGACGTGCGCCCGCTCGTCCGAAATGCTCGGCAATGGCGCGGCCGATGCCGTTGCCGCCGCCCGTCACCGCGATGTTGAGGCCGCTCAGAGAGATTGGTTCGCTCATATGCGAAGAGATACTGGAGTCCGGCAGAGGATCGCTTGACTTGCGCGCGTGCTCGAAGGCCTACCGTGGAGGGATGACAACTCCACAGCACAAGATCGGGTCCGGCTTCGGCGCAGAAAGCACGGCTGCGGAGGTGGTGGCCGGCATCGACCTGGGCGGGAAGCTCGCGGTCGTGACCGGCGGGTACTCCGGCGTCGGGCTCGAGACGGTTCGGGCGCTGGTCGACGCCGGCGCGGAGGTGGTCGTCCCCGCACGTCGTCCTGACCATGCGCGCGAGATGCTCGCGGGGTTCGAGCGCGTCGAGGTCGACGACCTCCGGCTCGATGACCTCGACTCCGTCCGCGGCTTCGCCGAGCGCTTTCTCGCCAGCGACCGCGACCTCGACCTGCTGATCAACAACGCGGGAGTCATGGCATCGCCCGAGTTCCGGGTTGGACCGGGGTGGGAGGGCCAGTTCGCCACCAATCACCTCGGCCATTACGTCCTGACGAACAGGCTCTGGCCCGCCCTTACGCGCGGCGGCGCCGCGCGCGTCGTCGAGCTCACCTCGGCTGCGCACCGCATCAGCGCCATCCGCTTCGACGACCTGCAGTTCGAGCGCGACCCGTACGACAAATGGCAGGCCTACGGCCAGTCGAAGACCGCCAACAGCCTGTTCGCGGTCCAGCTCGACGCGCTCGGCCAGGACGCAGGCGTGCGCGCCTTCGCGGTCCACCCCGGCGGCATCATGACCCCGCTGCAGCGCCACCTCTCGCGCGAGGAGATGCACGCGTCCGGCTGGCTCGACGACGACGGCAACCCGATCGGCCAGTTCAAGTCGCCCGAGCAGGGCGCGGCGACCTCGGTGTGGTGTGCGACGTCGCCGCAACTCGAGGGCATGGGCGGCGTGTACTGCGCGGACTGTGACATCGCCGACGTGGTCGAGAGCATCGCGGCGGGCGGCGGCGGCGTGATCGCCCACGCGGTCGACCGTGAGGCAGCCGCTCGTCTCTGGGACGTGTCGGCGGAGCTGACCGGCGTGGATGCCTTCGCAAAGGCTGCATAGACACGGCCGGCCGGGTAAGACTGTCTGCATGGCCGGCGAGCCACGTGGAATCGCCGTCGCCTCCGGCGAAGGCGAGGTCATTCGCAGCCCGATCGGGGGCGACGTGCGCTTCGTTGCACGCGGGGCCCACACGGACGGAGCCATGACCGCGCTGGACGTCGCGGTCCCCCCGGGCCAGGGGCCTCCGCTGCATCTCCACCACGAGCAGGACGAGGCGGTCTACGTGCTCGAAGGCAACGTGCGCTGGAAGCTCGGAGAGGAGCTGAGCGCTTCGCGTGAGGGCTCTTTCGTGTTCATCCCGCGCGGCCTTGCACATTGCTTCCAGAACGTGGGCGACGCGCCGGCGCGGCTGATGATCACGTTCATGCCCGCCGGCATGGAGAGCTTCTTCGAGCTCCAGGCGCACCTGTCCGCCTTTGATCCCGAGGCGTTTCGGAGTGCCGCGGCCGAGAACGGAATGGAGGTCGTCGGACCGCCGCTGGCGGAGTCTGATCCGTTGTGATCAACACGCTCATCGTGTGCCGCCGTGCAGGTAGCGGCGCAGCGCGCGACCTTCCGCGGTCTCGGCGCGGTGCCTGGCCATCTCGAACGCGAGGGCGTCGGGGTCGGTTCCGAAGACTCGGATTGTGCTGCCTGTGCTGTCGACGTCGTGGCCGTGGAGCTTGCGGCACAGCTTCGGGAACTCGCCGGAGTCGAGTCCATCGAGGACCACCTCATTCCCGGCTATGCAGACCGCGCCGGCGGGTGGGCGGCGCAGCAGGTCTCGTGCGAGGGCAGCGTGTGTCGGGAACCTCGCGTATATGAAGAACGGGCCGGCGCCACCGCACTCCGCGGACGCGATCTCCGTTGCGTGCCGCCATCCCAGCGACCGGGGCCGACTCACCCTGATCTCTCCGCAGTCCGTCCACGAAACGAGATGCCTGACGCGGTCGAGGCCGTGACGAGGCCAGGGATGCAGCATGAGCAGCGTGACGACCGCGACCACGGCGAAGATCACGGCACGGATGAGATACGTGACGCCTCGGCTCGGCGGGGCCGCTTGCACGCCGAGAGCCTACGCGTGTCACCCGAAGAACTTCGACGCGATCAGGTCCATCGTCCCCTTGGTCCGGTGGGTCGTGGGACCAAGCGCGCGGACGATCGCCTTCTGGTCGAGCTCGGACTCCAG
>JAWVFZ010000030.1:0-5982 GCA_033855555.1 Solirubrobacteraceae bacterium | reverse complement strand
CACAGGACGCTGCGCGTGACGCTCGTCCAGCCGGCCGGCGCGACGAGCGGCCGGCCGCTGCTGGTGTTCCTGCACGGGCGCGGCGACAAAGGCGAGGACTCGAACATCAACGACGCGTTCTTCGCCGGGCTGCGGGCGCTCGGCGACAAGGCACCTGCGGTCGTGTTCCCCAACGGCGGCAACCACGGCTACTGGCATGACCGTCGGGGGGCGCAGTGGTCCCAGTACGTGCTCAAGGCGGTCATCCCGCTCGCGGTGCGCGAACTGCACGCCGATCCGAAGCGCGTCGCGATCGGCGGGATCAGCATGGGCGGCTTCGGCGCGCTGGACATCGCGCGGCTTCACCCGGGCCGGTTCTGCGCCGTCGGAGCGCACTCCCCGGCGCTGTGGCAGACCGGCGGCGAGACTGCGCCGGGGGCGTTCGACGATGCGCGGGACTTCGCGCGCCACGACGTCATCGGCGCCGCGCGCCGCAATCCGCAGCTGTTCGGCGCGACTCCGGTATGGCTCGACGCCGGGACCAGCGACCCCTTCCTGCCAGGCGACCGGGCGTTCGACGGCGCGCTGCCCGGCGTCCGCCTGCACACCTACCCGGGTGCGCACGAGGGCGCATATTGGCGCGCGCACTTCGGCGCCTACCTGCGCTTCTACGCGGCGGCGCTCGCGCGCTGCTAGATGCTGTGCAACAGGCCGCCGTCGATCGCCAGCGTCGCGCCGGTGATGTAGCCCGCGCGGTCGGATGCGAGGAAGGCGGCAGCGGCCGCCATCTCCTCGGGCCTCCCGAGCCGCCCGGCCGGGACCTGCGTGCGCGCTGCCTCGGCGGCGGCGTCGATCGAGCCGTGGCGGTCGCGCAGGCGATCGGTCGCGATGCGGCCGGGGAGGAGGCTGTTGAGGGTCACGCCGTCGCCGGCGACCTCGCGCGAGAGCGTCTTGAACGCCGCGGCCATCGCCGACCGGTGCGTGTTGGACAGCATCAGCGGCGCGATCGGCTCGCGCACGCTGGTCGACGCCACGTTGAGGATCCGCCCCCAGCCGCGCTCGCGCATCGGCGGCAGCACGCGCTCGATCAGCGCCATCGGGCCCAGCACCAGCGCCCGGTAGGCGGTCTCCCACTGCTCGCGCGTGAACGACAGCGGATCGCCCAGCGGCGGTCCGCCCGTGTTGCAGACGAGGACGTCGATCGGTCCGAGCTCGGCCTCGACCTCGTCCACGAGGCGTCCGACGCCGTCGAGGTCGGTCGTGTCCCAGGTGAACCGCTCGGTCGTCCGCGAGCTGGCGGCGACCTTCGCGCCCTCAGTAGCGAGCTCCGCGGCGATGGCCCGCCCGATGCCCTTCGAGGCGCCCGTGACGAGCGCGACCTTCCCGGTCAGTCCGAGATCCATGGCGGGGCAGGTTACGCTTCGCCGTGGTGCTGAAGATCCGTCGCGCCGACATCGTGGACGGCCGGCGGCTGCGGCTGAGCGGGACGCCCGCCACCGCCGGGGACGTCGTGCTGCGCGAGCGCGCGAGCGGCCGCGAGTTGCGTGTGCCCGATACCGGCTCGGGCGCGGAGGTCCAGCTGCGCGAACTCGTCCCGGCGCCCGGCGAGGACGGCGCCTGGGAGGTGCAAGCCGCCCTTGAGGGCGACCGCGTCGCAGGGCCCGCGGCTGTGGCCTCGATCGCCGGAGTGCTGTACCGCGTGGCGCCCTCCGTCGCCGACGGCGCCCTCGTCATCGACGTGTGCGTGCTCGCCCCGCACGCCGAGGTGACCGCGCTGGCGGTCGCTCCCGACAGGCTGGAGATCACGGTCGCAGCGCCGGGAGAGGTGCTGGCCGCCAGGCGCCGCGGGCAAGCCGACGAGGTCCGCTTCCAGGCAGTGGCCGATGGCGACGGCGCCCGCGCGAGCGTTGCGCTCAACGAGCTGTGCGAGCCGGGCGTGTGGGACCTGTGGCTGCTCGCCGGCGACGATCAGTTGCGCGTCGGCGCCCACCTCGACGGCATCCCCGCCAAGCAGCGGACGGTCGTGCTGCCGTCGCGGCGCGTCGGTACCGCCGACCTGCAGCCCTACTACACCGTCGAGGACAACGTCTCGATCCGGTCACGGCCCGCTGCTGAGACCAAGCACGCGGACGCGCCCGCGCCATCGCGCGAGCCGAGCTTCATGCGCCGCCTGATCGTGCGCCCGCTGGCGATCGCCGCCCACCGCGCCGGCGCAGGGCTCGTGCGCCTGCTGGTCCGCCCGGGCAAGACGGACGGCTTCGACGGCGTGCGGATCCTGCTCATGCACGCCTACGGCATGGGCGGGACGATCCGCACCTGCCTGACGATCGCCGAGCACCTGGCCGCACGCGGGCCGGTCGAGATCATCAGCATCGTGCGCAGCCGCGACGAGCCGTTCTTCGCCTTCCCGGACGGCGTCACGGTGAGCACGCTCGACGACCGGCGCGCCTCCGCGCCACCCCGCAGCCGCGGCCGGCGGCTGCTGGCCGCGCTGCCGAGCCTCCTCGTGCACCCCGACGACCACGCCTACGCGAAGTCCAGCCTGCTCACGGACGCCCTGCTCCTGCGCCGCCTGCGGGCGATGCGCTCGGGCACGCTCATCACCACCCGCCCGGGCTTCAACGTGCTCGCGGCGCGCCACGCGCCACCCGGCCTCGCCACGGTCGGCCAGGAGCACATGAACATCCATTCGCACCTGCCCGGGCTCAGCGCAGACATGCGGCGCAGCTACGGGCGCCTCAACGCGCTCGCGGTCCTGACCGACGCCGACCGCGCCGATTACGCGCGGATGCTGTCGGGCGCGCACACGCGGGTGGAGCGCATCCCCAACGCGCTGTCGCCGCTCGACGGCGACATGGCGAGCGCGGACAGCCCGGTGATCGCCGCCGCGGGCCGGCTCACGCCGCAGAAGGGCTTCGACCTGCTGATCCCCGCCTTCGGAGCCGTCGCGCGCGCACATCCCGGCTGGCAGCTGCGGATCTACGGGGCGGGCCCGCAGCGGGCCGAGCTGCGGCGGCTGATCCTCGAGCACGAGCTGTACTCGAGCGTGTTCCTGATGGGCCCGACGCCGCATCTCGGCGAGGCGCTCGCGGAGGCGTCGATCTTCGCCCTCAGCTCGCGCTTCGAGGGCTTCGGGATGGTCATCGTCGAGGCGATGAGCAAGGGCCTGCCGGTGGTCAGCTTCGACTGCCCCCGCGGGCCGGCGGAGATCATCACCCACGGCCACGACGGGCTGCTCATCCCGGAGCTCGACGTGGCCGCGCTCGGCGTGGCCCTCCGCGAGCTGGCCGGAGACGCGAACCGCCGCGCGCGCTACGGGCAGGCCGCGATCGAGACCGCGCGCGCCTACGACCGCGAAGCGATCGGCGCCCGCTGGGACGCTCTCCTCAGCACCATCTAGGGTCCGGGGCTTGCGGACCGAGGTGCACGACACGTTGAAGCAGGCCGATTCCCCCGCGGCCGCACGCCGGCCGGCGGTCGCGGGCGCGCTCACCACCACGACCGCGATCGTGCTCGCCACCGCGCCGGCCGACGGCGGCGCGGCGGCGGGGCTGCCGCTCGAGGGCGGGACGGTGCTCGGGCGCCTGCTGGGGCAGCTCGGCGAGCTCGGCATCCACGTCGCGCACCTCATCACGCGGCCTCGCTGGGAGTCTTCGCTCACGCCGTCCGGGGATGGCCTCGACGTGCGGATCCATGCCTGCGAGGACATCGCGGCCGATCTGCGCGCGATTGCGCAGATCGCCCGCGGGGGCAAGGGCGGGGTCGTGCTGGTGTACGGCGAGGTGATCACCCACCGCGAGGCACTCGCCGGCCTGCTCGCCGACCCCCGCATCGTCAGCGGCGTCCTCGTCGCACGCGGGCGCCGCCGGCTGGCGTTCGGCACGCGCGTGCGTCGCGGGATGATCGTCAGCGCCGCGTCGGCGTTCCACAAGGTGACGAAGGCCGACACCGCCTCGCTCGGGGTCGTCAAGATCGGGGCAGGCGACCGCGCGCTGCTGGCCGAAGCAGCGGACCGCCTCGCGGCGCTCGCCGCAGACCCGCCTGCGGACTGGCGCGGCGAGCTGGACCGCAAGGAGCGCGTCTGGCGCCAGGAGCTCGGCAAGCTTGGCCTGGCGGACGAGGACGACATCCGCCACCGCCGGGCGATGGTCCGCGAGGACGTCGTCGCGTTGCTCGTCGTCGCGCTCGTGCGTTCCGAGGTGCGCCTTCGCCTCGCCTGGCTGCGCGGCCTGTTCTGGACGCGCGCCGGCTCCGAGGAGGCGGCGCGGAACGCAGCAGAGGAGCTGCCGCACGTCGACGAGGACAAGGTCCTGCTCAACTCTGCCGTGAAGGCCGTCGACGGCTTCTTCACGACCTTCTTCGTCAGCCCGTACTCGCGCTACATCGCGCGCTGGGCGGCGCGCCGCGGCCTCACGCCCAACCAGGTCACGACCGCGTCGTTCGCGCTCGGCGTGCTCTCGGCGGCATGCTTCGCAACGGGTGAGCGCTGGGGCCTGATCGCCGGTGCCGTGCTGCTGCAGATCGCCTTCACGACGGACTGCGTCGACGGGCAGCTCGCTCGTTACACGCGGCGCTTCTCGCAGTTCGGCGCCTGGCTGGACTCGACCTTCGACCGCTCCAAGGAGTACCTCGTCTTCGGCGGCCTTGCCATTGGCGCGTCGCGCGCCGGCGACAACGTCTGGCTGCTCGCGGGCGTGGCGCTCACCCTGCAGACGGTGCGCCACACGTTCGATTTCTCGTGGCACGGGGCAGCGCGCAGGCGGGCGGAGATCGTCCGCCATCCGCCGCTCGAGCAGTCGCTCGACGCGTGGGGAGAGGTCGCGGCCGCCCGCCGCGCCAAGCGCGACGCCGCGGGCATCGAGCCCAAGCCCGCAGCAGAGGGCCGCGAAGGCCCGCTGGCGCGCTGGCGCGAGCTCGACGAGGTTCCCGGCGTCGCGTGGGTCAAGCGCATCGTCTCGTTCCCGATCGGGGAGCGGTTCGCCGTCATCTCGATCACCGCGGCGCTGTGGTCGGCGCGCACGACGTTCACCGTCCTGATCTCCTGGGCGGCGCTGTCCGCGATCTACGGCCTCATCGGCCGCAGCCTGCGCGCGCTCAGGTCCAAGCCGAGCGCGGAGGCCGATCCCACGCGCGAGCTCGAGAGTTTCCGCGACGACGGGCCGATCGCCCGCGCCCTGGGCGGATTCGGCGGCACGCTATCGCCCCCCGTGCTCGTCGCCGTGGCGGTCGCGCCGCTGCTGGCCGCGATCGCAGTCCGCGGCGACGGCGCATCGAACGGGCTGGCCGTCGCCGTGATCGGCTGGCTCGTCGTGATCGCGGGGCTCTCCGGCGGCCGGACGGGATACAGCCGCGCGCGCTGGGTGGTGCCGCCGCTCTTGCGCCTCGGCGAGTACGCCGGCCTGCTCTGGATCGCCGCGCTGCACGGGCCCTCGGCGCGGCCCGCGGCCTTTGCCGTGCTGATCGCGCTCGCCTTCCGCCACTACGACATCGTCTACGGCCTGCGCTACCGCGGCGCGCCGGTCTCCGACCGCCTCGGCGTCGCGGCGCTCGGCTGGGACGGCAGGCTCGTGCTGGCGTGCGTGCTGCTCCTGACCGGAGCGCTTCCCGCCGGCTACTACGTGCTTGCCGTAATGATTGCCGCGGTCTTCGCAGGCGCGGCGATCATCGACTGGTCGCGCGCCCGCAAGCAGCCGGTGACGTTCCATGACGACAAGGAGGACGAAGACGCATGATCGGGATGGTGCTCGCCGCGGGCGCCGGGAAGCGACTGGGGTCGCTGACCGAGGACCTGCCCAAGACGCTGCTGGAGGTGGACGGCGACCGCACGATCCTCGACATCGCGCTGGGCAACATGAGCGAGGTCGGCCTCGACGAGGCGGTGATCGTCACGGGCTTCGCCGCGGAGCGCATCGACGAGCGTCTGGAGGACCTGCAGGACCGCTACGGCCTGACGTTGCGCACGATCTTCAACCCGAAGGCGCTCGAGTGGAACAACGCGTACTC
>JAWVFZ010000029.1:0-5199 GCA_033855555.1 Solirubrobacteraceae bacterium | reverse complement strand
CGACTGCCGACCGGCGTGCGATCCGCCGGGCTGCGCGTCGGCGGCTGCCGACTCGGGCACCGGATCATGGCGACGAAGGGGCAGAGGCATCCCGTCGACGGTACGGGATCCGTGTTTCCGGTCCCTAAGGACCGCTGTCAATACCCGGTGCGTCGAGGCGCAGCCCGCCGGTGATCACGTCGGCGGTGAGCGCGGCTTGCTCGGCGACCTGGTCCGCGTCGAGTGGGTCCTGGTTGTCGAAGCGGCGCGCGAGCGCGGCGAGCGTGAACGGGGCGGCGGCGCCGTGTGCGATCAGGAAGAAGAGCGCTCGCAGGCTCATCGGGCGGACGCGTCCGTTCTTGTGGAGGTAATCGAGCAGCCGCCCGAGCGGTGCCAGCGCCGGTGCGACATAGTTGTCGTAGATGTAGTCGAGCCGCTCGCTGTCGACGCGCGCTTCGATGTTCATCAGCCCGAGCAGCTCGGGGCGCTCGGCGGAGTAGCGCACGAAATGCCGGATCGCGTGGTTGAGCTGGTCGAGCGGGTCGGCGAGCGTCGGGTCGAACGCGGTCACGAGCTCTGTGACCTGCTGGCTGAACGCCCGGTCGACCGCCGCGTACCAGAGGCCCTGCTTGGAGCCGAAGCGCTGATGGATGAGGTTGTGGCTGACGCCGAGCTCGCGGTTGAGCGTGCGCACCGCCACGCCGTCGTAGCCGTAGGTCGCAAATGCGCGGAATGCCGCATCGAGGATCTGCTCGAGCGTGACCGGGGCGTCCTGGGCCTTGGGGCGACCCGCCCGCTTGCTTGCGCCGGTTTGGGCCATGGGCCCATGCTACCGGCCGGACGGACAGGTGACCACAAAGAAATTGACGGATATCAACATCGGTACTACCGTCCGTCCGACGGTGATCCCGAGTGCCAGAAGGAGCAAGCGATGTCGATCGCACCCGAGCGCAGGCCACGCAAGCCGATCCAGGACACGCCGGCCCTGGCGGGCCGCTGGCTGATCGATCCGCTGGCTTCGCACGCACGTTTCCTCGCCGGCACGCTCGGCGGTCTCGTGAAGACCGCCGGGCGGTTCGGCTCGCTGTCCGGAAACCTCGTCGTCGACGAGACTCACGCCGTAGGCGCCCTGCTGATCGACTCCTCGTCGATCGACACCGGCAACCGCCTTCGCGACCAGCACCTTCGATCGCGAGCCTTCTTCGGCGTCAAGCGCCACCCGCAGATCCGCTATGAGGCGCACTCGATCTCCAGCGAGCTCTCTGGCAGCACGCGGATCGACGGGGAGCTGATCGTTGCGCATACCTGCACGCCGCTGGCCCTGGACGTGAGGGTGCACGCGCCGACCGACGGAGTGGTCGAGCTCACCTGCGACACCGAGGTGGACCGTGTCGCGCTCGGGCTCCGAAGCGCGCGAGGGATGGTGCCACGCATGGTCCGGCTGAACGTCGCGATCACGCTTCGCAAGGCGATCACATGACCGTCTCGAGCACGACGAGCACGATCCCGACGGCCGGGTCCCCGACGACGGTCTCGGTCAACGGGGACCGCGTCCCCGGCGAGTTCGCCGGCTTCTGGCGGCGGGCCGACGGTCGTCGAGTACGGCGCGCGCGGCGCGTCTGCCAAAGGCTGCTGCGGTTCGACCCGCTGCCCGACGACGCGCACGTACGGGCGTTCGCGCACGGCTACTACGACGCCGACCCGGTCGCCGAGGCCTTCGTCGACGAGGTGTACCTCTCGCGCGGGGCGAACGAGGGCCGTCGGATGCTCGACCAGGCGATCGCGCATGGTGTCGATTCTGTGACCGACGCGCCGCATTCGATGCGCCGGCTGTTCGGCGAGTTCGAGCGGCCGCCCGACTGGCTTGACCCAGGTCTCGTCGAGCAAGGCGCGGCGCTGTTCCGCCGGTTCGGGCCCGCGGTCTTCAGCTTTGCCGGCGTAGAGACGCTGCTCGGGTACACGGAGAGCTCGATCGTCAAGCCGCTCTCGTTCACCGGAACGTATGCGGGCGACTCGGCGCTGAACCGGTTCATGGAGACCGCACGGTTCTGGATCGACGTCTCCGAGCCCGGCGGGCTCGAGCCCGGCGGCGCGGGGCGCGCAACCGCGATGCGCGTGCGGATCATGCACGTCTTCCTTCGCCGGCGGATACTCGCCCACCCCGACTGGGACCTCGCGGCGTGGGGGGTGCCGATCAGCCAGTCCGACGCGCTCGTCACGCTGATGTCGTCGAGCCTCACACCGGGGCTGGCGATGCACCTGATGGGTTTCCGCACCTCGATCCGCGAGACGGAGGCGATGATGCACTACTGGCGCTACGTCGGGCACCTGCTCGGAGTCCAGCCCCGCTGGTATCCCGAGACGGTCAAGGAGGGAATGCAGCTCAGCACCGTGTTCCTCCTCAAGTGCGCCAGGAAAGCCGGTGCCGACGGCGTCGAGCTGGTCGAGTCCTACCCGCGCGCGTTTTCGCCGAAGACCGGCACGCCTTGGCGCAAGCGGCTGCGCGACGAGATCAACTACCGCGCGCAGCTCGGCTACACGCGCTACTTCCTCCCGGGCCGCTTCTACCGCAAATACGACATGCCCAACCCCTGGCCTTGGGCGCTACACCCGCTCCTGCAGGTTCCGGCGATCCTCATCGTCGACAGCCTGCGCCGACACAGCCCGACCGTCGCGCGTCTCCAGGACCGCTATGCCCGCTGGCGCCGCGAGACCTGGTGGCGAAATGAGATGGGCGACAGGCAATCGCACTTCAAGCCGGCCGAGCAGCTGCGCCGATGAACGCCACGTGGCCGCCCGGGAGCGCGTCACAGCTCCCGGCTTGCGACCGGCACATACACCAGCGCCACGAGGAGCGCGAGCGCCGCCGCGGCGAGGAGCGGCGCGACGAGGCTGATCTTGAGCAGCAGCGCTCCCGCCGCTGCCCCGGAGAGCATCGCCACCACGGCGCTGATTCTGCGCACCGAACCCTGGCCCGAGCCGCCCGCAACCGGCGAGTCGGCGGCCAGGCCGGTCAGCGTCATCGTCAGCACCGTGGTGGTCAGGTCGGGAACGCCCAGCCGCCTGACGGTGGCGTTGCGCACGCCCATGGCCAGCGCGAGCAGGGCGATGACCGCGTCCCCGGAGAAGCTGATCGGCCGTATGTCGATCGCCGCGGCCATGATCGCGGCGCACAGGATCAGCCCGATCTCGATCCCCAGCGCGCGGGCGACGTGCTGCGCGTGACGATCGCCGGTCCTCACTGCCAGCCCACCGCCGAGGGCTGAGCCGGCGAGGAAGGCACAGAGCGAAACGAGCGGTGCGACGACGGGCAGTCCCCCGCTGCCGGCGATGCCGAACCCGAGCAGCACGATGTTCCCGGTCATGTTCGCCGCGAACACCCGCCCGAGGCCGAGATAGCTGACGGCATCGACGAGTCCCGTCGAGAACGTCATCACGAGCAACGCCCGAGCCAGCGGATGGCGGATGCTGCGGGCGGCGCGGCGACCGATGGGCTCGCGATCGGGCCGCGCCGCCGGTATTGCGCTCATGACCAACCTCCGGTTCTGGTAGCCCTGGGTTCCTTTCCAGAATGGATGGTCTTGTCGGGTGATTCACCTATCCCTTAGGCGAGGGGGCGCTGGGTGGTCGGCTGGGTGGCGAGCGTCGCGGTCAGCGTCTGCGTGCCCGAGCCGCGGTGGACGGTCAGCTGGACCCGGTCGCCCGGGGAACGGGCGGCGATGGCGCTTACGAGATCGTTGCTGCCGGTGATCTGCTTGCCGTCGATGGCGGTGACGATGTCTCCCGCCTTCAGGCCGGCGGACGCGGCCGGGCTGCCGGCGGCGACCGAACCGACGCTCGCGCCGGTCGTGCCCGTCGACTGCGTCGTGCTCACGCCCAGGTATGCGTGGCTGACCGTCTGGCCGGCCGAGAGCTGGCCAAGCTCACCGGCGACGAGGTCGCTCGGGACCGCGAAGCCGACGCCGGAGCTCTGCTCGGTGCCGCCCGTCGCGATCTGGTCGGCGATGCCGACGACGCGGCCGCCGGAATCGAGGATCGGGCCGCCGGAGTTGCCGGGGTTCAGCGCGGCGTCCGTCTGGATCGCGTGAGCGACCGTGTAGCCGTTGGGCGCCTGGATCGTGCGATCGAGGCCGGAGACGATGCCGGTGCTGACGCTCTCCTCGTAGCCGAACGGGCTGCCGATGACCACGAGCGCGTCGCCGACGCCCAGCGCGGCGGAGCTGCCGAGCTTCAGCGGGTGCAGCGTCAGGCCGGACGGGTTGACCTTCAGGACCGCGACGTCGGTGGCGTCGTCGTGGCCGGTCAGCGTGGCCGTGCGGGTGACACCGTCCGAGAACGTCACCTTGATCGAGGTGGCGCCATCGGTGACGTGCGCGGCAGTGACGATGTGACCCTGGCTATCGACGACGAAGCCCGTGCCGGTCGCCGTCGACTGCGAGGAGCCCTGGCCGAACGGGCCGGGCTGCGGGGAACCGGTCCCGGTGGCGGTGATCTCGACCACGCCGGGGGAGGCGCTCGTGTAGATCGCCTTCGCGTCCGCGCTCGTCGACGACGTGCTGGACGTGTCAGCCGCCGAAGCCGGCGCGACGGTCGGGGTCGACGCCTGCGTGTCGTTGCCGAGCGCGCCGGTCAGCGCGAGCACGCCGGTGCTTGCGGCGCCGCCGAGGAGCGCGGTGATCGTCATCAGGACGGCCAGGGAGCGACGGCCGGGCCACCGGCGCGGCGGGCGGCGGTCGTCGTGGTCACCGGTCGGCCACGGGGGCGGGAATGTGGTGGACATGTCCAACGTCCTTTCGAGAGGTCGTTCCGTCAACGGGTGCGACTTCAGTTGTGCGCCACGACCGGCAGGATTGGTTGTGAGGACCCTGGGAGCTCCCTGAGAGCAGCGCCCAAGCGCTACGAACTCGCCGCTCTGCTGTTGATGCGATCACTACACACAGACAGGAGCACCGCGATGAAGTTCGTTCTGTTCTACGAGTCCGCTGACGACGTGATGACCAAGGCGCCGCAGTTCTTCCCCGACCACTGGGCGCGCTGCCAGGAGTTCCACGGGCGCGGACTACTGCTGATGGTGGGGACCTTCGAGGACCCGCTGACGCAGGGATCGATGGGGATCTTCACCAGCCGCGAGGCCGCGGAGGAGTTCGCCGCAGACGATCCGTTCGTCCTCAACGGCGTGGTTGCTCGCTGGGAGGTGCGCGGATGGAACGAGGCCCTCGC
>JAWVFZ010000028.1:0-4137 GCA_033855555.1 Solirubrobacteraceae bacterium | reverse complement strand
TGCGTCGCGCTTGCCGAGCTCGGGCGCGTCCGGGCGCAGCAGCGGCGTGAGGGCGCTGACCTTGACCGAGAGGTTCGCGCGCGGCAGCGGGCCGGCGCTGTCGTGCTCGAGGTGACGGCGCTCCGGGAGCCCTTCGTAGACCGTCGCGAGCTCGTCCAGCGCCCTTGCGCAGCGGTCGGCGTAGCGGTCGGCCTCCGCGGAGGTCACGGTCGCCTCGCCGAGCAGGTCGACCGAGGAGGCGGCGCCGGCGCGCCACAGGTCCTCGAGCACCTTCGTCGCCTCCCGGGGCGTCTCGCCGACGATGAAGCGATGGGCCATGTGGCGCACGCCGGCCGCCGCCGCGGCGCCGAGCGCCGTGCGCCCGGCCCGGGAGCCGGACATGCGCATCGCGACATCGAGCGAAGCCGGGCGGTCGGGCACCTCGTCGAGGAAGCCCGAGAGGTGGCGGGCGAGGTCGTCGAGGCTGCGGCAGGCCGGTACGACATCGACGAAGCGGAAGAGCGCCGCGCGCAGCTGCTCGTCCTGGGAGGCAAGGTCCATCGCCTTGTCGTCGAGCGCCTTCAGCGGGCGCATTGCGGAGGACGGGAAACGAGCTGCGACATCGCGCCCGACGGCGAGGATCTCGTCGTCGATCGTGCCGGTCGCCATGGCGGCGAAGATAGCGCGAGCGCCTCGTCAGCCGCCGTTGAACACGCCCGCGAGCGCCATCGCGGCGGCGGCTCCGGCGAGCAGCACGACGACGGGCAGGACGACGCGAACGGGCGACACCCGCCGGCGGCGAGCGGGCACGACCCAGCCGACGGGGCTCACCGCCAGCGCGGTGTCGGCGATCTCCGGATCCTCGGGCGGCGCGAGCGGCTCGCCCGACCAGCCGTCGGCATCGTCGTCGTCGAGGTCGTCGGCCGCCTGCTCGGGGGCCGGCGCCTCGGGCTCCGGCGCAGCGACCGCGACGGGCTCGGGCTCCGGCTCGGGTTCGGGCTCCGGCGGTGCCGCCACGGGCGCAGCGTCGGCGAGCGCAGCGAGGAACTGCGCGATCGTCGCGTCGTCGGGCGCGACGTGGGTGGCGGAGCCGTACGCGCGCTCGGCACGACGGAAGGCAGCCTCGGTCTCGCGGCACGAGGAACAGCGGTCCAGGTGGCGCGCGAGCCGGTCCTGGTCGGCTTCCCCCAGGAGGCCCTCGGCGCGCGCCACGAGCAGCGCCGGAATCTGCGCGCAGACCTCGGTGTGGTCGCGGCGCATGATGCGCCGAGCGGCGCCGACCTCGGCCGGCCGGCGGGCGCATGCTGCCGCGGCGTGGCGCGTGGCCCCGAGGAGCAGGCGCTCAGGATCGACACCGTCGGCGTCTGGAGAGACCCAGACCGCCGCTCGGAAGCGCGCGAGCGCCTCGGCGGCAACGCCGGGGGCGTCCGCCGCTGCACACACCTCGCGCGCGTACGCCAGCACGGCGCCGCCGCGGCGCTCGCACAGCGCCGCAAGGGCAGCAGCGTCGCCTTCCCGCACACCCTGAGGGGTGATCGCATCGCCCTGTTGAGAGACCTGCATCGCAGCGCGACAGCGTAAGCGAAGTGGTTCCCCGGCTACGGGACGATGCCTTTGCGCAGCACCACGCGGCTCGCGTTTCCCGCGTTGTCGACCGCCCGCACGTAGACGACGACCGGGCCGCGCACCGACCGGGGAAGCCGCAAGGACCAGTGCCGCGTGCCCTTGGCGGGCTGGAAGACGCGAGCCGGGCACGGAGCACTCTTGAATCGCGCGCCCACGAGCGTTCGGCAGCCCTTGCCGGCGAAGTACGTCACCGCGACGATCACGCGCGCCACTCCGGCGCGGTCCGACGCGGTGCCGCGAACGGTTCGCAGCGGGCCTTGACCGAAGCCGCCGATCTGGACCGCCGGCGGCTTGCGGTCGACGTCGAGCCCGACCTCGAGCGGCTGGGAGTCGTAGAGCATGCCGGGCCCGCCGGCACGCACCTTGAGCGTGTGGCGGCCGCCGGCGAGGAGCGGCATGCGCGTGCGGCCGCGAGCGCATTCGAAGAGCGGGCCGCGATCGACCTGGCAGATGAAGCGCGTCGCCGCGGGGTCGTCGGCTGTGAGCTCCACGATCGGGCGCCTGGCCGGCGCCGGCCGGCGCACGAGGTCGGCCTGCGGTGCGTCGAGCAGCCGCAGGAACACGTCCTCGCTGCGGTTGCCATCACCGGCGACGAGGTTCTCGGCGGTCGACGAGAACGCGGCCACGCGGCCGTCCGAGCTCAGGGCCGGGCGCTGCAGCAGCTGCGGCACGAGCTCGGGGCCGCGCGGGCCGCCATCGTCGGCGACATCGACGACGGAGGTGGTGCGCTGGCCCAGGTCGCGCACGAAGACGTCCTCGCGCGGCCCGTCGCCGGGCGCCATGTTCGTGGCGAAGGACTGAAACGCCACGATGCGCCCGTCCGCGGTGATCAGCGGCGAGAACGAATCGTTGTTGCCCTGGACATTCAGTGAGCTCGCGCTGACAAGGACCGTCGTGTGGCGGCGGCGGTCGCGCAGGAAGACGTCGGTGTGGCGGTTCGCGTCGGCGGTCACGAGGTTCGTCGCGTCTGAGTCGAACACGACATAGCGGCCGTCGCTCGAGATGTCAGAGATCTGCGAGAACGGCTCGGCGACGGCGGCGCGCTGCTGGCGCCCGCGGCTGTCGACGCTCACGCGCTCGGTCTTGCCGGCGGCGAGTGAGCGCACGAAGACGTCGCCGACGCCGTTGCTGTCTCCCGGCACGAGATTCGAGGCCTTGGACGCGAAGCTCACGGCGCCGCCGGCTGCGCTGATGGCCGGCGCGCCCGAGGCGCCGTTTGCCGGCGCACCGTTGCGCCCGGCGCTGACGAGCTTCGTCGTGCCGGTCTGCAGGTCGCGCAGGAAGACGTCGGGCAGGCCATTGGTGTCGCCGGGCACGAGGTTGTCCGCCGCCGACTCGAAGACCACGTAGCGCCCGTCCGCCGAGATGTCGGGGTTCGACGAGGCGCCGTCGGGATCGCCTCCCCCTGCGGCGACGCTGACGCGCGTGACCGGCCCGTCGTGGTCGGCGAAGAAGATGTCGCCGACACCGTTGCCGTCGCCGGCGACGAGGTTCGACGCGGTCGAGGCGAATGCGACCCGCTGGCCGTCGGCGCTCAGCGCAGGCGTGCTCGAGGGCCCGTCGGCGCCGGTGCCGCCGAGCGCGCGAGAGACCAGTTGGCGCTCGCCCGTGGCCACGTTGAACGTGAAGATGTCGCGGGTGGCGCCGTTGGCGTCGTCGGCCGTGAAGCTGGTCGCCGTAGAGGTGAAGCCGACGATCAGCCCGTCGGCCGACAGCGACGTGTCGCCGCTCGCGCCGTCGAGGTCGCCGAGGTCGGATGCGGCCGAGACCCGGAAGGTGCGGTCGGGCAGGCTGGTCGCTCCCGCGGTCGTGGCGAGCGCGAGGAGCGCGGCGAGGGCCGCGCCGGCTGCGATGCGCGCTGGGCTCACGGCTGCGGCGGCGGCTGGCGCCCGGGCTCGCCCGAGGGCTTGCTCGCAGCGGGCTGGGAAGGGGCCGGCGCGGGCTTGGCGGCGACCGGCTTGGGCGCCGGCTTTGGCGCCGGCTTCGAGACCTGCGTCGGCGCCGGGGTCGCGACGACCCGCTGCGGCGCGCTGCGAACCGGTGCCGGCGCCGCCCGTACGGGCGCAGCGGCGACGATCGGCCGCGGGGCGAGCGCGACGTGGTGGCGCGCCTTGCGGTGGCGGCGCGCAGGGTGGGCCTTGCGGTGGTGGCGGCGGGCGGGCTTGGCGCGCGGCTTGGTCGGCTGGGAGGGCGGATTCGTGGCGACCTGAGGCGGCGCGGGCGCCGTGTGGTCGAGCAGCCCGAAGGCAGTCACGGCGACGCCGCCGGCCGCGAGCACGGCGAGTGGCAACGCGACGCGCGCGGTCCTGGCGAGCCTGCGGCGCGGCGGGGGCGGCAGAACCGGCGTCGCGACACTGGCATCGGTGATGTCGATCGGCTGCGCGGTGTCCGCCCAGGCGCCGGGTGGGTGGCCCGCGAGTTCGGCCTCGGCCGCGCGCGCGGAGGCGAAGCTCGGCTCGATTCCCCAGGACTCGGGCTGCCGGGGGGGAGCGGCGGCTGTGACCTCCGGTTCCGTGGCCCAGATCGGAAGCT
>JAWVFZ010000027.1:0-6937 GCA_033855555.1 Solirubrobacteraceae bacterium | reverse complement strand
GCCCCGGGCGGTCCCGTGACGCCGACGACGTGGCCCGGCGCCTCGCCGCCCAGCGCCGCCGGCGAGACGTCGCGCAACAGTGCGGCGATCTCCTCGCGCCGATCGGGCGAGCGGTTCTCCACGAGGTTGAGCACCGCGGGCGCGGCCGAGAGGTCGCCCTCGCGCAGCCGCGCCCCCAGCTCTGCGCCCGTCACGCGGGTTCAGCCACCCCGTTGCGGTCGGCGACCAGGGCGACCACGTCGCGCATGATCTTCGTGATGTCGAAGTCCTTGGGCGTGTAGACCGCGGCGACGCCGGCGGCCTTCAGCGGCTCGACGTCGGCCTCGGGGATGATCCCGCCGACAATCACGGGGACGTCGACGCCGCGTTCGCGCAGCGCCTCCATGACGCTCGGGATGAGCTCGCGGTGCGAGCCGCTGAGGATGGACAGGCCCACGACGTGGACGCCCTCCTGCAGCGCGCTGGCAGCGATCTGCGACGGCGTCAGCCGGATGCCGTCGTAGACGACGTCCATGCCGGCGTCGCGTGCGCGCACGGCGATCTGCTCGGCGCCGTTGGAGTGGCCGTCGAGCCCGGGCTTGCCGACGAGGATCTTCAGCGTGCGCCCGAGTGCGTCGGACACGCGCTCCACGTCGTCGCGCACCGCCGCGAGCTCCTCGTCGTCGGCGGCGCTCGCCGCGGCCTCGCCGACGCCGGTCGGCGCGCGGAACTCGCCGAACACGTCGCGCAGCGTCTGCGCCCACTCGCCCGTGGTTGCGCCGGCCTTCGCGGCCGCGATCGTCGCGGGCATGATGTTCTCGTCGCTACTGGCCACGCGCGCGAGCTCGCCCAGCGCGGCGTCGACTGCGCCCTGGTCGCGCTCGGCACGCCACTTCGCGACCGCCTCGCGCTGGTGCGCCTCGACCTCCGGGTCGACCGTGAGGATGCCGCCGTCGGCGCCCTGCATCAGCGGCGAGGGCTCGGAGTCCTGGTACTTGTTGATGCCGACGACGATCTGCTCGCCGTGCTCGATGCGGCGCAGGCGCTCGCGGTGGGAGTCGACGAGCGCGCCCTTCATGTAGTCCACGGCCTTGACCGCGCCGCCGTGCTCGGCGACGACCGCCATCTCGGCGCGCGCCCCCTCGAGCAGCTCGTCGACCAGGCCCTCCATCACCTTGGAGCCTTCGAAGATGTCGGGGTACTCGAGCAGGTCGGTCTCGTAGGCGAGCACCTGCTGGATCCGCAGCGACCACTGCTGGTCCCACGGGCGCGGCAGCCCGAGCGCCTCGTTCCACGCCGGCAGCTGGATCGCGCGGGCGCGCGCGTTGCGCCCCAGCGACACGGCCAGCGCCTCGAGCACGATCCGCTGGACGTTGTTCTCCGGCTGGGACTCGGTGAGGCCGAGCGAGTTGACCTGGACGCCGTAGCGGAAGCGCAGGTGCTTCTCCTCCTCGACGCTGTAGCGCTCGCGCCCCAGCTCCTCCCAGAGGATCGACATCGCGCGCAGCTTCGCGTGCTCCTCGACGAAGCGCACCCCGGCGTTGACGAAGAACGAGATGCGCCCGAAGACCTTGGTCATCGTCGCCTCGTCGACGCGCTCGCGCACGGCGTCGAGCACGGCGATCGCGTTGGACATCGCGTAGGCGATCTCCTGCACCGGCGTCGCCCCGGCCTCCTGCAGGTGGTAGGAGCAGATGTTGATCGGGTTCCACTTCGGGACGTGCTCGACGGTGTAGGCGACCATGTCGGCGATCAGCCGCATCGAGGGCCCGGGCGGGAACGCGTAGGTCCCGCGCGCGAGGAACTCCTTGATGATGTCGTTCTGCGTCGTGCCCTGGAGCGCGGACTCGTCGACGCCGTTCTCCTCGGCGGTGCCGATGTACAGCGCCAGCAGCCACGCGGCCGTCGCGTTGATGGTCATCGAGGTGTTCATCTCGCTGAGCGGGATGCCGTCCATGAGCGCGTGCATGTCGCCCTTGTGCGCAACCGGCACGCCGACCTTGCCGACCTCGCCGCGCGCGAGCTCGTGGTCGGGGTCGTAGCCCGTCTGGGTCGGCAGGTCGAAGGCGACCGAGAGTCCCGTCTGGCCCTTCGCGAGGTTGCCGCGGTAGAGGGCGTTGGAGGCCTTCGCGGTCGAATGACCGGCGTAGGTGCGCATCATCCACGGACGATCGCTCTCGGGCAGGCGGTGGTCGCTCATCAGGGCACGGATTGTATGGTCCGCCGCCGGTGCACAGACCCCTCATCGACCGCGCCCGCACCTCCGCGAGGCTCCGCGCCCTGGACGTGCGCGACACCGTCGCAGGCCGCCGCGACCGGCTCACGCCGCCCCGGCGGCTGGACTTCGTGGGCCACTCGGACTTCGTCGCCACCGGCGACGAGTTCCTGGGGTACTTCGTCGAGCTCGGCGGCATGCAGCCGTCCGAGCGCGTGCTGGACGTCGGTTGCGGCATCGGCCGGATGGCCCGCCCGCTGGCGGGGTACCTGTCGGGCGAGGGCTCCTACGATGGCTTCGACGTCAACCGCGAGGGCATCGGCTGGTGCCGGCGGCGCTACCGGCGCCATCCCTCCTTCCACTTCCAGGTGGCCGACATCTACAACGCCCGCTACAACCCCGGCGGCGCACACCGCGCCGACGAGTATCGCTTCCCCTACGAGGACGCCAGCTTCGACTTCGTGCTGGCCACGAGCGTGTTCACGCACCTGCTCGAGGCCGATGCGACGAACTACCTGGGCGAGTGCGCGCGCGTGCTCGCGCCCGGCGGCAGGCTGTTCGCGACGCTGTTCCTGCTCAACGACACAAGCCGCGCGCTGATGGCCGCCGGGAAGGCCGGGATGACGTTCCTCGACGTCGACGAGCGCGTGGCGATCCTCGACGAGGACCTGCCCGAGGAGGCTGTCGCCTACGACGACGAGTGGGTCTTCGAGACGCTGCGCGCCGGCGGCTTGGAGCTCACCGGCATCCATCCGGGATCCTGGTCGGGCCGCGACGAGTTCGTCTCCTTCCAGGACATGGTGATCGCGCATGCGTGAGATCGACGTGCTCCACCAGGGCACGGCGCGGGCGATCTGCTGCTTCGCGATCGACGACGTGATCGTCGACCCAGGGCCCGAGTCCAGCCATCGCACGCTGCTGGAGGGGTTGGACGGCTTTGTCCCGCGCGCGATCCTCTTGACCCACATCCACTTCGACCACGCCGGCGCGACGGGCGCGCTGTGCCGGCTATGGCCCGAGGCCGAGGTGTGGGTGCACGAGCGCGGCGCGCGGCACATCGCCGACCCGTCGCGGCTCGTCGCGAGCGCGAAGCGCATCTACGGCGACCAGTTCGACCGGCTCTGGGGCGAGGTGATCCCCGTCGACGAAGCACGCCTGCGCGTGCTCGGCGGTGGCGAGCGCCGCGACGGCTTTCGCGTGGCGTACACCCCGGGGCATGCGTCCCATCACGTCGCCTACCTGCACGAGGACAGCGGCACGGCGTTCACGGGCGACGTCGCCGGCGTGAAGATCGGCGAGGGGCCGGTGCTGCCGCCGACGCCGCCGCCCGATATCGATGTCGAGCTCTGGCTGGCGTCGATGGATGTCGTCGAGGCATGGCGGCCGCAGCGCCTCGCAGTAACGCACTTCGGCGCGCACGACCCCGCGGGCCATTTGGACGCCCTGCGCGAGCGCCTGCGTCTGTGGGCTGACAGGGCTCGCGAGCTGGATGCCGCGGGCTTCGAGGAGTGGGTGCGGGCGGAGATGCACTCCGACGGCAGCTATCTCGAAGCGATGCCGCCCGACACGTTGTACGCCGGGCTTGAGCGCTACTGGGCCAAGCGCCTATCCTCAGGCCACGTATGAGCCAGACCATCGAACTACCAAGAACTCAAGGCCCCGACTCGGGCCTGGGCGGCGCATGGCATGTGATCGTTCGCAACGACGACCACAACACCTTCGACAGCGTCGCGCACGCGCTCGCCCGCTACATCCCGGGCGTGAATGTCGACAAGGGCTACGCGATCGCCACGCGGATCCACAGCACCGGCCTTGCGATCGTGTGGAGCGGCCACCGCGAGCCGGCCGAGCTGTACTGGGAGCAGTTGCAGGAAGCCGGGCTGACGATGGCGCCGCTCGAGCAGGGCTAGACGTCCAACCTCGGCGGCCCCGAAGCGTTCGTTTGACATCATGGTTGTTTCGGCACCTCCGAAAGGTGACCTGATGGAAGACGGGGGGAAAATCGCCACCGCCGCACGCGCCGAGCGTGAGCACGAACTGCTCCGCCGATACCACGTGGACGGCGACCGGCGCGCAAAGGACGAGCTCGCCGAGGAGATGCTCCCGCTCGCACGGGCGCTCGCCAGTCGCTACGCGGGCCGCGGCGAACCGCTCGACGACCTCGTCCAGGTCGCCTGCATCGGCATCATGAAGGCGATCGAGGGCTTCGATCTCTCGCGCGAGGTCCGCTTCTCCTCCTACGCGACGCCCACGGTGCTGGGGGAGATCAAGCGCCACTTCCGCGACCGCACCTGGGCGATGCGCGTCCCGCGCGGGATGCAGGAGCTGCAGCTCAGGATCGCCAAGGCCCGCGACAAGCTGACGACCGACCACGGCCGCTCGCCGACGGTGCAGGAGCTCGCCGATGCGGTCGACGCCCCGTTCGAGGAGGTGCTGCAGACGCTGCAGTCGGTCTCCGCGCGGCGCACCCGCTCGCTCGACGAGCCGACGGGCGACGACCGCGACATGACGCTCGCCGACGCGATCGGCGCCGACGATCCCGAGATGGAGCGCACCGAGATCCGTGTGCTGCTCGACGATGCGATGCAGGTGCTCTCCGAGCGCGACCGCGAGGTCCTGCGCCTGCGCTTCGAGGTGGATCTGACGCAGACCGAGATCTCTCAGCGCATCGGCGTCTCGCAGATGCAGATCTCGCGGATCATCCGCCAGTCGCTCGGGCGCCTGCGCCTCGCGATCGAGCACGCCCGCGACGAGCAGTCAGCGGTCGCCTAGGGCGCGGCCGGCCGCGACGTCCGGCGAGGCGTCCATCGCCGTCGCGAAGCCCTCGCGCCAGGACTCGAGCACTGGCGCCCACTCCAGCTCGGCCTTCGCCTTGGCGTTCGATGCCCCGCGCAACTGCGTCGCGGCCGCCGCGGCGAACCTGCCGGCGGCCAGGCGGGCGATCCACGCGGGAACGCGCCGCGGCCCCTTGGCTCCGATGGCGTCGGCGTACAGCGGGAGCCAGTCGCGTAGCGGCGCCGGCTCGTCGTCGACGATGTTGTAGATGCCGTGGCCGTGGTCGAGCGCCGCGACGGTCGCGGCGGCAGCGTCGTGGACGTGGACGAAGGATGTGGTGCCGTGGCCATCGCCAACGATCGGAAACCGGCGCTTGCGCACCATGGCGGCGATCGAGCCGTCGGAGGCGTAGTAGGTCCCGGGGCCGTAGAGGAAGCCGTAGCGCAGCACCACTCCCGCGACGTCGTCGTCGCCGACGATCCGCTGTTCGTTTGCGTGCAGGACGTTCACGCTGCGCCCGAACGGCGCCGGCGCGTCGAGCCAGGCCGCGTCGTCCTCGGTCTTCACCCAATCGCCCTGCGGTGCATAGAGGAACGCCACCGACTGCATGACGAACCGCCGCGCGCCGGCCTCGCGCGCGGCGTCGTGGAGCGCCGGCGTGCCCATGGATCGGACCTCGTCGTTGGCGTCGTAGAGGTGCTTGTCGCGCAGGTCGTAGTCGCGCGGGAGCGAGGTGAGCTCGTCGATGACGGTCTCGGGCTCTGCGTCGAGCACGACGCGCCGGACCGCCTCGCGATCGAGCGCGTCGACAACGACGCCGCGCGCGCCGAGCGCGGACAGGGCGTCGGCGTTGTCCTGGCGGCGGGTCATCCCGACGACCTCGTGGCCGGCGCCGACGAGCTGCGGGATCAGATGGCGACCGATCGCGCCGGACGCTCCGGCGACGAGCACCTTCATGGATTCGTCCTTTCGACGGCCGCGCGAAGGGGTGCGACGGTGAGCAGGGCGAGGAGGGTGAGCAGGACCGCGTCGGTCAGGCCTGCGTCCGAGCCGGCGTGCGCATTGTCGACGTCGATCCAATGGTTGATCGCGTGGAAGCCGATGGACGCCGCGGCGATCGCGAGCGCGCCGGCGCGCAGCGCCTCGAAGCGGGCGGCGGCAATCAGGGCGACGCCGATCCCGGCCTGAAAGGCTGCGGCGTCTCCGAGGTAGTGGCCGTTGTAGGCCCCGAACGGGCCGACGTGCGCGAAGAACGAATGCGGCGCGACCACGATCCACAGCGCGGGGACGAGCTGCGTGAGGCCGAGCGCAACGCAGACGAGGGCAAGGTGGCGGGGGTTGAAGGGCATCGGATCACACTAAGCACGGACAGGTTCCCTGCCAAGATCCACTTTCGTGCGCACGGAGGGCACCACTCACCCCACGGCCAGCGGCCCCCGCGAACGTCCTGCTGGCCGAACCGGTGGACGTGAGCGCCTTTGAGGCCGCCTGCGAGGCCACGTCGGTCCGCGTTCAGCTGAGCTGTCGCTTCGCACGCGGCGCGGGGAGGTGGGTGGCGTGCAGCGCGGTTTGCTCGGGTGGCGCTCCGCGTTGGGTTGCTTGCATTGAGGGAGAGGGTGAGCCGCGCACGCTCGTTCTGGGCCGGATTCTCCGCGCATAGCGCGGACTTTCCGGCCCACATCAGACCAGCCGGGCGCGTGAGTAACGAAACCCACCGTGTCCGTGGGTTTCGTCACAACAGTGCCGTCCGGCTGCCTTCCCCTCAATGACCAGATCGCGCGCCGCGCCACGCAAACGCCCGAACTGAACGCTTTCGCTCCTCGCCGAGAGCGGCAAAATGTGGCAATGAAAGACTTGACCCCCTAGCCGCGGCGCTGCGCCGAGCGGCGGTCGACCCACTCGCCGAGCGCGCCGACCGCGGAGTTGACCTTCGCCCCGGCACGGCCCACGGGGGAGGGGTCGGCGGGG
>JAWVFZ010000026.1:0-6259 GCA_033855555.1 Solirubrobacteraceae bacterium | reverse complement strand
GCGTGGGTCGATCACCTGCGCGCGGCCGAGACCGAGAAGCGCGCCAAGGAGGCCGACGAGCTGTCCGACGGCCGCTCGCCGCTGCACCCGATGCGCCTCTACAAGGAGCTCGGCGAGATGCTCGATCGCGACGCGATCGTGATCGGCGACGGCGGCGACTTCGTCTCCTACGCCGGTCGCGTCATCGACTCCTACGAGCCGGGCTGCTGGCTGGACCCGGGGCCCTACGGCTGCCTGGGCTCCGGCCCGGGGTACGCGCTGGCGGCGAAGCTCGCGCGCCCGGACAAGCAGGTGGTGCTGCTGCTCGGCGACGGCGCGTTCGGCTTCAGCGGCATGGAGTTCGACACGCTCGCGCGCCACGGCGTCAACGTCGTCGGCGTCATGGGCAACAACGGAATCTGGGCGCTGGAGAAGCACCCGATGGAGTTCCTCTACGGCTACTCCGTCGCCGCCGACCTCCGGCCGGGCACCCGCTACGACCAGGTCGTCGAGGCACTCGGCGGCCACGGCGAGCTCGTGGAGCGCCCCGACGACGTCAAGCCCGCGCTGGCGCGCGCCTTCGAAGCCGGCAAGCCGGCGCTCGTCAACGTCCTCACGGACCCGACGGTCGTGTACCCGCGCAAGTCGAATTTGGCGTAGGGGTCTGAACGCTCCCGCTCCTCGCCCAAAGAGGCCAAATGTGGCAAGGAAAGACTTGACCCCCCGCCTCGCGCGGCGGTGGGCGGGCGTTAACAAAGGAAGCCTCCCCGAGGGGAGGCTTCCAAGTTGGCCCCGTCAGGACGGGCAGGGGTACGTGCCTTGAAGGGGCCGGGTAAGCGGTTCAGGCGGCGGGAGGCGCCGATTCGATGCGGCTTCGCCCGAACCTATGAACGCCGGGGTGGGGAAAACAACCTTTCGGCACGTCCTCCCTGGACCCGACCTGGCGCAGTATCGACGCAGTGTCAGATGCGAACAATCAACCATTCGTCCAAGCTCAAGCACAGAAGTGAGGATGGCGGGTACCGCAGTGTTGGCGCGCGGGCCGGCGTCAATCCTCAGCCCGCGTCGGCTCGCCGCCGCGCCCGGTTGAGGGCGGCCCCCCACAGGATGTCGTGCTCGCTGACCTCGATCTCGTCGAGGCGCAGGGCGCGCGTGCACTCGAGCAGGATCGTGATTCCCGCGAGGATCGTCGGCGCCCGATCCGGATGCAGGCCGGGCACGTGGCGGCGCTCCGCCTCCGTCATCAGCGCCAGCCGCGCCAGCATCTCCTCGAGCGCGCCGGCGGTCACGCGTGCGCCGTGGACGCGCACCGGGTCATAGGGCTCGAGCTCGTGGGCGATCGCCGCGGCAGTGGTGGCCGTCCCCCCGACGGCCAGCAGCGTTGCGACATCCAGATCCTGTGGGAGCTCCGCGGCCAGGACCTCGCGAACCGCGTCGGTGAGGCGCTGCAGCTCCTCGGGCGGCGGCGGATCGGCGCGCAGGTGGCGCTCTGTGAAGCGCACGACGCCCATCTGCATCGAGGTGTGAAACCCGGAGTCGGCGATGACCTCCGTCGAGCCGCCGCCGATGTCCAGCACCGCGATCCGCTCGGTATCGGCGCGCCCGGCCGTCGCGCCCAGGAACGTCAGGCGCGCCTCCTCCTCGCCGGCCAGCACGCGTGCGTCGATGCCGTACT
Organism: Solirubrobacteraceae bacterium; assembly: GCA_033855555.1. GTDB lineage: Bacteria > Actinomycetota > Thermoleophilia > Solirubrobacterales > Solirubrobacteraceae > AC-49. The sequence goes on along the minus strand of JAWVFZ010000026.1, from coordinate 4,605 downwards.
CGTCGCGGACGCGGGCCATGAACTCGGGGCCGTTCGCGGCATCGCGCACGGCGCTGGTGAGCACGCCGATGGTGACCGTCGCTCCGTGAGACTCGATCGCGGTGCGGTACGCGGAGAGCGCGCGCTCCACGCGCTGGATCGGCTCGTCGCCCAGGCGCCCCGTCACGTCGACGCCGTCCGCCAGGCGCGTGACGGTCGTGCGCCGCTCGAGCTCGGTCACGCGGTCGCCCTCGACGTCTGCCACGAGCAGGCGGGTGGAGTTCGATCCGATGTCGACGACGGCGATGCGCATCAGCGTGCCGAGTGGGGGAGTGGCTCACCGGCGAGCCCGGCGAGCAGATTGTCCACCGCCAGCGCGGTCATGCGCTCGCGCGCGGCGCGCGTGGCGGACCCGATGTGCGGCACGACGAGCACGTGGGGAGCGGCGAGGATCGGGTCCTCGGGCGGCGGCGGTTCGGGATCGGTGACGTCCAGGGCAGCGACGACGTGTGTCGCGCGCAGCAGCGCGGCCTGGTCGACCAGGCCGCCACGGGCGGTGTTGACGAGGATCGTGCCGGGCCGCATCGCGGCGAGCGCGCGATCGTCCAGGAGGTGCCGGGTCGCCGGGCCCAGCGGAGCATGCAGCGAGACGGCGTCGGCGCGCGACAGTGCGGCGAGCAGGTCGTCGTCGCGGCCGACGAACTCCACCTCCATCCCGAACGCCTGCGCGCGCTGGGCGGTCGCGCGGCCGATCCGCCCGGCACCGACGATCGCCAGCCGCGCGCCGCGCAGCTCGAGCCCGAGCCAGCCGGCCGGCTCCCACGTGCGCCAGTTGCCGGCGCGGGCGTCGTCACGCGCAGCGAGCAGATTCCGTGCGGCGGCGAGCAGCAGCGCCATCGCGAGATCGGCGGTGGCGTCCGTCAGGACGTCGGCCGTGACGCCGACCGCCACGCCGCGCGCGTCGCATGCCGCCAGGTCGATGTTGTCGAAGCCGACCGCGTAGTTGGCGACCACCCGCAGGCGTGGCGCCGCGTCCAGCAGCGCCTGGTCGACCCGGTCGGTCAGCATCGTGAGCAGCCCGTCGCACTCGGCCACTCGCGCGCGCAGCTCTGCCGGCGAGGGCGGCAGGTCACCGTCCCGGACATCGACCTCGTGCGCGGCGCGCAGGCGGGCAAGCGCGTCGCCGGCGATGCTGCGGGTGACGAGCACGCGAGCCATTGCGGCGGGATTGTCGCCGATCAACAAATCCGCCGAGGGTTCCGGGCCGACCTATAGGTTGGCGCCATGGGTCTTCGTCTTCTTGCCGCGCTCGGCACCGTCCTGCTCATCCCGTCCGCCGCAGCGGCGGCCAAGTGCGACGGCACGCCGTCACGCGGCTGCCTGCTGCCGTTCCCCAGCAACGTCGCGCACACGAAGGCCGACAAGTCGTCGGCAACCGGGCGGCGCGTCGCGCTGACCAAGGCCGAGCTGCCCGCCAACGTGCAGGGCGTGCGCATCGACCCGGCCGAGTGGAACCGCAACGACGGCTTCAGCCCCGGCCAGCCGATCGTCGTGCACGTCCCGTCGCTCACGAGCCAGGCCGCCTTCACGAAGTCGAAGATCGTTCCCAACACCGATCTCGCGCGCTACAAGGACGCCAAGCAGCCGCTGCTGCTGCTCGACGAGAAGACCGGCACGCGCGCGATCGTCTGGGGCGAGCTCGACGCCAACGCGACCACGAACGCCACCCGCAACCTGATCATCCACCCCGCGAAGAACCTCGTCCCGGGGCGGACATACGTCGTCGTGCTGCGCGGCCTCAAGGACAAGCAGCCCAAGCGCCTGTGGAAGACCACTTCGAAGGGCGTGCGCAGCGCGCTCAAGCGCGCGAAGGTGTCGCGCAAGAGCGTCTACCTGGCGTGGGACTTCACGGTGGCATCGGACAAGTCGCTGACCGGGCGGCTGCTGGCGATGCGCAACGACGCGTTCAAGCAGCTGGGCGACACGAACCTCGCCGACGGCACCGTCCAGGGCATCCCGCCGAAGTACGCGATCACCGAGGTCAAGGACTTCACGCCGGAGGAGAACAGCCAATTGCTGCGGCGCGTCAGCGGCACGTTCGAGGTGCCGTGTTACCTCGACGCCCCGGGCTGCCCGCCCGGCGCGCGCCTGCACTATTCGTCGAGCGCCAAGGACGCGCTGCCGACGCAGATGCCCGGCAACGTCCAGGTCGCGAAGTTCCAGTGCAACATCCCCCGCGTGGCGGCGGCCGCGCCCTCGCGCATCGCCGTCTACGGACACGGCCTGCTCGGTGACCGCACGCAGGTCGACGAGGGCAACATCCAGGACATGAGCGCCGAGCACGACTTCACGTTCTGCGCGACCGACTGGAGCGGCATGGCCAGCGAGGACGTGCCGAACGCGATCGAGGTGCTGAAGGACTTCTCGAAGTTCCCGTCGCTGGCCGATCGCCTCCAGCAGGGCGTCGTCAACACGCTGTACCTCGGGCGGCTGCTGCTGCACCCGCAGGGCTTCGCGGCCAACGAGGCGTTCACGGGGCTGATCGACACGAGCAACCTCTACTTCGACTCCAACTCCCAGGGCGCGATCCTCGGCGGCATCACGACCGCCGTCGCGCCCGATTGGCGCCGCGCGGTCCTGGGCGTCGCGACGATGAACTACGGCGTGCTGCTGCCACGCTCGGTGGACTTCGACACCTACCAGGCGATCTTCGGGCCCGCCTACCCGGACCGCGGGCAGCAGATCACGATCCTCGCGCTGGCGCAGATGCTGTGGGACCGCGGCGAGACGAATGCCTGGACGCAGCACATGACCACGAACCCGCCGGCGGGCACGATCCCGCACGCCGTGCTGCTCCACGTCGCGGTGGGTGACCATCAGGTCGCGAACGTCATGAGCGACGTCGAGGCGCGCTCGATCGGCGCGTCGAGCGCGGAGCTGCCCGGGCGCTCGAACGACAAGACGCCGCTGTACGGGATTCCCCGGATCGCGTCGTATCCGTTCACCGGCGCGGCCGCGATCGTCTACTGGGATGGCGGCAACCAGACGCCGCTGGCGCCCGTGACGAACACGGTCAACCGCGGCGGCGCCGATCCGCACTCGTTCCCGCGCAAGACGCCGGCGGCGCGCGACCAGAAGTCGGCGTGGCTGTCGCCGAGCGGGAACCTGATCGACGTCTGCGGCGCAGCGCCCTGCAGGACGTTCAACTTCAGCGGGTAACCCCGCGGACGGGCGAGCGCAGCGACCGGCGGGGGATCTTGACTCGCCCCCGCGACAGGAGTGCAATTGGGATCCGTAGCACTCGTCCTGCGCCGCTTGGGCAAGGAGGTGACGCCAGCCGCCCCGCGCAGCACATCCTCCCCTTTGAGCCGTAGGAGGTCTCATGCTCACCGCGAACCGCGGCGAAGTCGACCGCGACATCGAGGCGACCCTGGGCTTGGTCCCGGAGTTCATCAAGCGCGTTCCCGATTACCTCGTCCCGAGCGAATGGGCGAGCTTCAAGTCCCTCGAGCTGTCCGACCAGACAGCGATCCCGAACAAATACAAGGAGCTGATGGGTCTTGCGGTGTCGGGCGCGACCCGCTGCCGTTACTGCGCCTACTTCCACACCGAGGCCGCTCGGATGTTCGGGGCGACCGACGACGAGATCACAGAGACAGCCCTGATCGCCAAGAACACCATGGGCTGGAGCACGTACCTCAACACGCTCCAGTTCGACTACGACGAGTTCGTCGCGGAGTTCGACCAGATCACCGCACACGTGCGCAACCAGATGGCCGGCGCACCGGCCTGACAGCCTCCGGCGGCCGGCCCTGCGACCTCAGGGCCGCCCGCCTCGCGGCGCGTCGCGCAGCAGTCGCTCGCGCGCGCCGTCGAAGTCCGCCAGCACCCGCTCGAGCATGGCGATCGCCTCGGCCGGGGGCTCCGGCGCCGAGCGCATCACGTCGAGGGCGAGCCGGGCGCCGGCCACGAGCGCGGAAAGCTCCTGGCCCGTGGCCCTGACCTCGAACACGTTGTCCCGCGCGCGCGTCATGCGCATGAGGCGATTGTGCACCCATTCCGGCCTGCGGGGGTACAACGATTTCGATGCCCGAGGCCAGCCAAGAGCATGATCTCCAGGCGATTCGCCGGCAGCTCGAGGAGCGGCGCGAGCGCACGCGCGAACGCGTGGCGAAGTTCGCCCAGCGTCCCGAGCGCGGCACAGCGCAGGGGTTCGGCAAGCGCATCGGCGACGGCACGGTCGAAGCGATCAGCCGGCTGACCGACATCGGGGTCGGCAGCTCCCTCGAGGACGGGCTGGCCCGCACCGAGCGGGCGCTGGCGAAGCTCGACGAGGGCACCTACGGCAGCTGCGACGTCTGCGGCCAACCGATCGCGCCGGCGCGGCTGCAGGCGATGCCTGACGGCGTGCTGTGCGTGGCGTGCGCGGGCGCACAGGGCCCGACCCGTCCGCTTCGCCGCCGCTGAGGCGCGCTCCTCCCTCTACAGGCGCGAGCGTGGGTCATCCTCCTCGGTGGCGCGCGAGCCGGACTTCGCCAAGCCGCGGCTGATCATGTAGGCGGCCCCGAGGATGGTCACGTAGAGCCACGCGCGCTGCGCGGTGAAGGCGTTGTTGCCGCTCGTCCC
>JAWVFZ010000025.1:0-3740 GCA_033855555.1 Solirubrobacteraceae bacterium | reverse complement strand
CGACACAGGAGAGTGATCATGGCCCGCGTTCCCTACCCCACGCGAGACGACTACCCCGCCGCCTACCTCGCCGCCTACGACCGCATGCTGCGCGAGCGCGGCGACCCGCCACTCAACGTCTTCACGGCGCTTGCCAACATCCCGAACCTCCTCGACCCGCTCCTGACCTTCACGCGCGAGATGCGAGAAGGCGCTGCGATCGAGGCGCGGCTGCGCGAGCTCGCGATCATGACGGTTGCGCTCACCACCGGCGCAACCTACGAGTTCAACCACCACTGGAACTCGGCGCTCAAAGCCGGGATGCGCCGCGAGCAGCTGGAGCAACTCGCCGACGCCGAGACCTCGACCGTGTTCGACGAACGGGAGCGCGCCGTCGTCCGCTACGCCCGCGAGGCGACGCTGTCGCTCAACGTCTCCGACGAGACCTGGTCCGGGCTGCGCGATCACTTCTCGATGCGCGAGTCGATGGATGTCGTGATGGCCGTGGCCTGGTACAACGCCGTCGCCCGGGTCCTGCTGCCGCTGGAAATCGAGCTCGAGGAGTGGCACGAGCGGCACTAGCTAGGGGTCCGTTCGTTCCTCCAGGCAGGAGCAACCGTCCCTCCGGGCAGCTCACGCGAACCGCGGCGACGATCAGAGTCCTGACATGTTTGCGTCGAATCGGCGGGCGCGCTCGTGGCGACCACCGAGGGGCGGCGGCCCGGACACCTCGCTCGTCGTGCACTGATGCCCTCAGCGGCGAAATCGGCGAGCGCAGCCTCGCTGCCCCGGGGGCCGGCTCTGCTGCGGGATCCGCACTTCAATCGCGGGACGGCGTTCACGGCGGAGGAGCGGGCCGCGCTCGGCCTCCAGGGACTCCTGCCCCCCGGCGTCCTGTCGCTCGAGCATCAGGCGCTGCGTTCCTACCGGCAGTACCGCGCGCAGCCTGACGACCTGGCCCGAAACACCTTCCTGTCGGCCGTGCGCCAGCGGAACGAGGTGCTCTTCTACAAGCTGCTCGAGGATCACCTCCAGGAGATGCTCCCGATCGTCTACACCCCGGTGGTCGGGCAGGCGATCAAGCAGTACAGCTCCTTGTACGGCAGGCCGGACGGTGTCTACCTCTCCGTCGACGAGATCGATGGAGTCGAGAGGGCGTTGCGCAACTACGGCCTGGGTGCCGGCGACGTCGATCTGATCGTCGCGACGGACGGCGAGGCGCTCCTCGGCATCGGAGACTGGGGCGCCAACGGCATGAACATCTGCGTCGGGAAGCTCGCGGTGTACGCCGCCGCCGCCGGCGTGCATCCGGGTCGCGTGATCCCCGTGATGCTCGACACGGGGACGGACAACCAGGCGCTCCTCAACGATCCGGTGTACGTCGGCAACCGCCACGCGCGCGTGCGCGACGAGCGATACGACGCGCTGATCGACGCCTATGTCGACTGCGCGCGGCGACTCTTCCCCAACGCGCTCTTGCACTGGGAGGACTTCGGCCCCGCCAACGCGCGGCGCATCCTGCTCAAGTACCGCGACCAGGTCTGCACGTTCAACGACGACATGCAGGGGACCGCCGCGATCGTGCTCGCCGCCGTGCTGGCGGGGCTGCGGGTCGCCGGCACGCGGCCGAGCGAGCAACGGATCGTGATCTACGGCGCCGGCACCGCGGGCGTCGGGATCGCCGACCAGCTCCGCGGGGTGATGGTCGAGGATGGCCTCGACCTGGAGGAGGCGACTCGGCGCGTCTGGTGCGTCGATCGGCAGGGCCTGCTCCTCGCGGGCATGGACGACCTGCGCGACTTCCAACAACCGTACGCGCGGCCGCGCTCGGAGGTCGCCGGCTGGTCGACCGACGACCGCGACGGCTCGATCGATCTCGCCGAGGTCGTGGCGCAGGTCCATCCGACGATGCTCATCGGCACCTCGGCGCAACCGGGCGCGTTCACCGAAGCGATCGTCCGGGACCTGGCCGCACACGTCGAGCGGCCGATGGTCTTCCCGCTGTCGAACCCGACCGATCGAATCGAGGCCGTGCCCGCCGACATCATCGAGTGGACGGAGGGCCGAGGACTGATCGCGACCGGCACCCCTTGGGGCCCTGTCACCTACCGTGGCGCCGACTACGCAATCGGACAGGCCAACAACGCGCTCGCCTATCCCGGCATCGGCCTTGGCACGATCGTCGCGCGCGCCTCCCGCGTCACCGACGGGATGTTGCGCGCCGCCTCGGAAGCGATCGTCGGGCTAGTCGACACCAGCCGGCCGGGCGCAGGCCTCCTGCCCGACATCGGCAACCTGCGCGTCACCTCCGCGACGGTCGGAGTCGCCGTCGCACGCGCGGCGGTCCGCGACGGAGTCGCCCAGGCCGACCTCCCCAACCCCATCCAGGCCGTGCAGGACGCGATGTGGCGCGCCGCCTACCCGCCGCTGGAGCTCCTACAGTGAGCGACCGCGCGCTGACCGTGCCGGCGTCGCGCCGGCCGGGGCTCTATTCGAGCTACATCGGCAAGAAGTACGCGATGGCCGTCAGCGGAGCAGTGCTGATGCTGTTCCTGTTCGTGCACATGGTCGGCAATCTCAAGCTCTATCTCGGCGCGAGCTCCCTGGACGCCTACTCGCGTTGGTTGCGCACCGCCGGCGAGCCGGCGCTTCCCAACGAAACGCTTTTGTGGGCCGTGCGGATCGTGCTGCTCGCGGCGGTCGTGGTGCACGTGCACGCCGCGTACTCGCTGACGCGTGTCAACCGGCGCGCCCGGCCGGAGGCCTACCGCTCGCCGCGCGATTACGTCGCCGCGAACTTCGCAAGCCGCACGATGCGCTGGACGGGGATCATCGTCGCGCTGTTCGTCGTCTTCCACCTGCTCGACCTGACCTGGGGCACGACGAACCCCGGCTTCCGCGCCGGCGACCCGTACCACAACGTCGTCGAGAGCTTCCAGCGCTGGCCCGTGGCGATCGCATACATCGTCGCCAACCTCGCGCTCGCCACGCACCTGTATCACGGCGCCGCGAGCCTGTTCCAGAGCATCGGCGTGCTCTTCCGGCGACGTCACGCGTTCGCGATCGCCTTCGCCGCTGTCATCGCCATCGGCAACGTTTCCTTCCCGCTCGCCGTCCTGACCGGGGTCGTCAGCTGACCCGCACACTCGAGCCGAACGTGCCGCCGGGCGCGATCCAGGAGGCCTGGGACCACCACCGCTTCACCGTCCGCCTCGTCAACCCGTCCAACAAGCGGCGCTTCTCGATCATCGTCATCGGGAGTGGCCTCGCCGGCGCGTCGGCGGCGGCGACGCTGGCCGAGCTCGGATACGAGGTGAAGGTCTTCACCTTCCACGATTCGCCGCGGCGCGCTCACAGCATCGCGGCCCAGGGCGGCATCAACGCGACCAAGGACTACCGCAACGACGGCGACTCGGTCTTCCGGCTGTTCTACGACACGGTCAAGGGCGGCGACTTCCGCTCGCGCGAGGCCAACGTCTACCGGCTCGCGCAGGTGGCCAACGAGGTGATCGACCAGGCGACGGCGCAGGGCGTGCCGTTCGCGCGCGAGTACGGCGGGCTGCTCGACAACCGCTCCTTCGGCGGCGTGCAGGTCTCGCGCACGTTCTACGCACGCGGGCAGACCGGGCAGCAGCTGCTGCTCGGCGCATACCAGGCCATGTCGCGGCAGATCGCGGCGGGCAAGGTGGAGCTGCACACGCGCACCGAGCTGCTCGACATCGTCGTTCACGAGGGCCGCGCAGTCGGGGTGGTCGTGCGCA
>JAWVFZ010000024.1:0-9299 GCA_033855555.1 Solirubrobacteraceae bacterium | reverse complement strand
ATCCGGACGGCGTCCGAGAACGAATCCGGGTTGGCGTTGACGATGCCCATCAGCAGCGGCCGGCCGGGCTCGATCGCGAGCGTCGTGTCGCGCAGGCGCAACCTCATGGACCCCCTCCCGCCCGGCCGTATCGCAGGAACAGGTGGTCGCCGGCGCGGTGGGCGGAGCGCAGCTCCAGGCGCGCCGGCTCTTGTAACGCCGGCCCCTCGAGGATCGCCGGGGCGTCGCCCGCGGTGAGCAGCGGCGCCAGCGTCAGTAGGAGCTCGTCGATGACGCCCGCCGCGGCCAGCTCGCGCAGGAGTGTGGGGCCACCCTCGCAGGACACGGCCGGCATGCCGCGCTCCGCGAGGTCCCCCGGGATGTCCGCGATCCCCGCGACGCGGCGCACGTCGAGGCCCGCGGGCGCCTCGGCTTCGGAGCTCGTGTAGACGGCAATCGGGGTGGCCGGCTCGGAGAAGACGGGGACGTCGAGCGGGAGGTCGAGCGTCCGCGACCAGGTGGCCAGCAGCGGGTGCTCGGGCAAGCCCTGCTTGCGCCGGTAGGCGCGCTGGTCGTCGTCGAGCAGCGTCGCGTAGCGCTCGGCCGCCAGCGTGCGGGTCCCGACGATGACGGCATCCACCTGGGCGCGCAGCTCGCGCAGGAGCGCGCGGTCGGCGGGATGGCCGAGCGCGACCGAGCGGCCCTGCACGGCGGCGCGGCCGTCCAGCGTGCTGATCATCACCGCGACGCAGCGCGACGTACCGTCGCGCAGGCGCAGCTCGGAGAGCACGTCGCGCGCAGCGCGCGCCGGGCCGGCGGGCGCGAGGGGCTGCAGCTCGGCGTCGCTCAGCGTCGGCGTTCAGCGGTCGAGGCGGACACCCGCGGCGGCGCCGGCGAGCAGGTCGGGTCGCTGGGATTCGTCCTGCAGCACACAGGGTCGCCCTGGCAGCCGGCCGGCGTGGTCTGCGTCGGCGGCGGAGCCGTCTCCGTCGGCGGCGGTGTCGTCTCGGTGGTGGGCGCCGGTACGGGCGTCGTGTCCGTGCCGGTCAGCGGCGGGCGGGCCTGGCCGGGATCGCCGGCGTTGCCGGTCCCGCCGCCGCCCTTCACGACCGGCTTTGGGTGCGTCTGCTTGACGGGGTCGGGCGTCGGAAGCGGGATCGTGACGCCGTTGCTGTCGACCGCGGCTGGCGCCGTCACGCCGGGGGCGATCGAGACGTGCACGATCTTGGGCTTGCGGCGTTTCGCGTGCCGGGCGGAGGCCTTGGGCGCTGTGGAGGTTGCGGCGGCGGTCGGATCGGTGGTCGTGGAGGCGGGCTTCACCACCGTGTCCCCCGCGCTGGCCTTCTGCGGGTCGTCGGAGCCGATGACCAGGGTCACGAACAGCAGCGTCAGCAGCGCGATACCCGCGAACGCCGCGGCCCCGCGGCGCGCGCGCCGGCCGTTCGATCTCCTGGGCGGGTTCGCACCGCCGCCCTCGGCGTGCTCGCTCCAGTCGGCCCCGACGAGCTCGGCGGCCTTGGCGATCGTGTCCTTGCGCAGCCAGATGAGCACCGTCAGCGGCGCCCATGCGCGGTAGCTGAGACCCGCTTCCTCGATCGCCTCGACGCTGACCTTGCAGGTGTCGCAACCGGCGAGGTGGGCGGCTAGCCATGCGCGATCCGCGTCGTCGCCGAGCTGGCCGTCCTGGCGCATGGAGATCAGCGGCAGGGCGCGCTCGCAGTCGGGCGAGGACATCGCCACGGAGGCCAGGGCACCCCCCTGTAGCTCGTCGCGCAGCTTGATCCGCGCACGCGAGATCAGCTGCGCCACGGAGTTGCGGTTCATCTCCATGATGGCGGCGATCTCGTCGTAGGAGAGCTCCTCGAGCTCGCGTAGCGCGAGGACCTCGCGCTGGCGCTCTGGCAGGCGCTCGTTGGCCGAGCGCACCTGCTCCTGCAGCGTGCCCAGCATCGCCGCCCGCTCCGGGTCGGCAAACACGTCGCCGCGCTCGTCGCCGGTCACCGGACGGCCGCCGGCTTCGCCGACGTCCTCGACGGGCTCGGCCCGCTTGCGCCTGCCGATGATGTCGTAGGACGCGTTGCGCGCCGCGGTGAAGAGGTAAGCGCCGAAGTTGAGCTCGCGATCGGCGAGCTTGGGCAGCCGCTGCAGCACCTTGAGGAATGCGTCCTGGGTGGCGTCGGCGGCGTCGGCCTCGTTGCCGACGAGGCGCGCGCAGAAGTTGAAGATCCTGCTCTCGTAGGCGTCGTAGAGCGCGGCGAAGGCGGCCCCGTCGCCCGCCGCAGCAGCATGTGCGAGGCGGGCCTCGTCAGCAGGAGCGCCGGACATGCGTGCGATCGTACGCACATCCGGTCATCACTTCTTGATGTGGATCGTCCGCGTGGACAAGCGTCGCGCGCCGGCCTGGTCGGTCGCCCGCACCGTGAGCCTGAACGAGCCCGAGGAGCGGTAGCGGTGCGTCGCGCGGGCACCCACGACGCGCTTGCCGTCCCCGAACGAGGTGACGATCGAGCGTAGGCCCGAGCGCGTGTCATGGGCACTCGACGACACCGTGACCGTCGCCCCGGACTGCGAGACCGTGACATGCAGCGACGGTGGCGTGTCGTCGACCCGCAGCGTGCCGGTCGTCGTGGTGGACTGCTGCCCACGGGCGTCGGTGGCAACGACCCTCCAGCGATGCTTGCCGTCGGGGATGCGCTTCGGCGGCGTGAACGTCGTCGCCGTCGTGTTGCCCGCGGACTTGCCGTCGATCAGGACCGTGTAGGTGACCGTTCCCCAGATATCGCTGGACGGGCTCCACTTGAGTGGCTTGGCCTTCAGGGAGCGATAGCCGCTGCCCGACATCGGGATGAAGTGCCCGGGGACGCGGTCGTAGGCGGCGACGACAAGGCGCCGATCGGCGCCTTGGCCCTGGATGAAGGCCGTCGCAACGTCCCCGGTCCGGTCAGCCGAGGCGTCCATGCCGGCGCCCGCGTCGACGGGACCGAAGGCCGGATTGGACATCAGGGTGTCGGCCTCGGGCTGCGGGTAGGCCCGCGTCGTCTGGTCGATGAGCCAGTGGCGCCCGTGGACGGTGGCCGCGTCGGCCGGTGTCGCGGCCACCAGCCAGCTCACGGTCGCAGACCCGTTCTCGCCGATCGTCGGCACCGGAGCGGGCGCGATCCCGGCCGGTGGCGTGTCGATGCGCGCCGCCGCGTTGAAGAGGTCGAGGTGCAGCAGGTCGGAGACGACGCCGTTGTCGGGCGTGGCCGCCGCCGTGACGCCCTCGCCGCGACCGCTGATGTCGATGCGCGGCGCGGAGCCCGCCACCTCGGCGTCGACCACGACAGCAGGATCGAAGGTCGAGCCCAGCAGCCGCCTCGCGAGCACGCGCGGGTGGTCGTCGAAGTTCTGGCGGAAGACCATCCACGCGAACGACGAGTCGTCCTCGATGTCGATGTCGGGGCTGTCGGCAGCACCGCCGACATGGCCTCCGACCTGATCGACGTTCAGCACCTGCGGGACCTGCGAGACCTTGGTGCCGAAGATCCGCCGCGCGATCACCTTGTCGCCCTCCACGAACGCCACGACCGCGGTGCCGTCGGCGCTGAGCGCCACATCGGAGCGGCCGGCGGCGTGGGCGGGATCGATGTCCAGCGGCTGCTCGAGCGGCGCCCATGCCGTCGCGTCGCGCGCAAGGCGTGCCCCGCGCACGTCTCCCGCGGCCGTGTAGGTGACGTAGGCGACGCCGTTGATCGAGAGGTCCAGTGACGGGTCGGCGGCCGCCGGCGCGATCGCGGCGGGCACGCTCCACGTCGGCGCGCCCGGCAGGCGCGACGTGCCGAACAACTGCCCCCCCGAGACGAAGGCGACGACGAGCCGGCCGCCATCCGAGGCGCCGACGACGGGCTGGGACCCAGGCGCGTCGAGACCCGTATCGAGCCGCTCGGGCGGCTGCCACACGCCGCCCAACAGGCGCGCGGCGAACACGTGGTTGACGCCCGCGACCTGCTTGACGTAGACGACGGCTCCGGAGCCGTCGCGGGTGAGGTCGACGTCGCCGACGCGGACGATGTCTGCGCTCGGACCGTCGATGGCGTCGGCGGGGAAGTACGCGGCTCGGGCCGGAGTGGCGGCGAGCGCGATCAGCAGCAGTGTGAGGAGGTGGCTCTTTCGCATGGACCGTGGTTGCAACAGGGATTGGTCGACAAAGTTACGCGGTGCCGGCGTCGATGCCCTCTTGGCGGGCCTCGTCGAGCCAGGCAGCGGCCTCGGCGGCGACCCGTGGCTCGTCCCAGCCGAGGTCGGGGGCCATCGCCCGCGCCACCCGCGCCGCCGCGTCAGGGTCGCGCGTCACCTTGCCGGCGGCCAGCAGTCCCAGCCGCGTGCGCCGCAGCAGGACGTCACCGACCGAGCGCGCCTGCTCGTTGCGGGCGGCGTACACCGCCTCGGCGAGCAGGTCGGGCGGCCCGTCGGCGACGATCGGCTGGGCCAGCTCGCCGCGCTCTGCTGCCACGGCCAGCACGGCGTGGGCGGAGTGCCCGTAGCGCGAGGCGAGCATCGCGTAGGCGTCCTCGCGAACGCCCTCGACGCGAGGGAGCTCGTGGGCCTCGATCGCCTGGCCGAGCGGGATCTCGTGCGTGCGGCACGGGGCGTCGCGCGCCTCGCGCTCGACAATGCGGTCAACGGTCATCTTGGCCATGCGCCTCCACGTGGTGAGCTTGCCACCGGTGATCGTGACCATGCCACTGGACGTCTCGTAAAGCTCCGCCTTGCGGGAGATGTCCACCGACTTCTTCGGATCGCCGGTGGAGATCAGCGGCCGCACGCCCGCGTAGGCGCCGGTGAGGTCCGCGGCGGACAGGGCAGAGCCGAAGAACGCGTTGGTCGCGTCGAGGAGATACGCGACGTCGTCCTCGCCCGGGCTGATGTGGTCGAGGTCCTCGGTGTCGAAGTCGTTGTCGGTGGTGCCGATCAGGGTCGAGCCAAGCCACGGCAGCGCGAAGATCGAGCGCCCGCCGCCGGCCGGGACGATCGCGCCTGCGATCAGCGGCAGATCCTCATGACTGAGCGTGATGTGCGTGCCGCGACTGGGCCGGATGCGGGGCACCTCGGCCTCGTCGTGGAGCTCCTCGGGGCGCAGGCGGTCGGCCCAGACGCCGGTCGCGTTGACGACCGTTGCCGCCCGCACGGTGAAGTCCTCGCCGCCGAGGGTGTCGTGAACGCGGACGCCGCACGCGCGGCCCTCCTCCTCGACGAGCTCGGTCACCTCGCAGCCGTTGGCGCAGACCGCGCCGAAGCGCTCGGCCTCGGCGAGCACGGTCATCACGAGGCGGGCGTCATCGGTCTGACAGTCATAGAAGAGGTACCCAGAGGTCGGCTCGCGCCCGGCCAGGGCAGGCAGAAGCTCCAGGACCTCCTCCCCCGGGATGATCCGGTGGCGATCGGGGCTCCACGACGTCGCTTCGCCGTCGCCATCGCGCCCGCGGCGGCGCCGGATCCTGTCGACGGACATGACGTCGTAGAGGTTCAGCCCGACGCCGACCATGCGGTCGAGCCTTGCGCCGTCGAAGGCCGCCACGACGAGCGGCAGTGGCTTCACCAGGTGGGGCGCCAGGGCGACCATCAGCTGGCGCTCGAGCAGCGCCTCGCGCACGAGGCCCAGGTCGAAGTTCTGCAGGTAGCGCAGTCCCCCGTGGACCAGCTTCGACGAGCGGCTGGAGGTGCCCGACGCGAAGTCGGCCTTCTCCACGAGGGCGACGCTGTAGCCGCGGGTCGCAGCGTCGAAGGCGACGCCCGCGCCCGTGATGCCGCCGCCGACGACCACGATGTCGAACACGTCCCGGTCCAGGGCGGCGAGGGCGTCGGCGCGCGTGATCATCCGGCGCCGGAGTCTGGCAGAGCATCGTATGCACAGACCTGGCTACTCAAGTTCGTGGGTTGCGCGCCCGATGGGCATCCCATGCCTCTGTCCTTCCCCCCCATCCGGCGGGCGGCCGCGGCGGGGCTCGCGCGGCCCGCGGCCGCCGGCGCCCAACTCATTCCCGCGCTTCCGGTCCCAGCGGCTGTTCCGGACCCCGTCCAGGTCGTCACGCAGGTCACCGGCGCGGTCCCCGATCCGGTCGGCGGCGTCATCACCCAGAGCACGGGCGACGTCGGCGGCATCGTCGAAGGCGCCTCCGGGGCGCTCCCCGGCGACGTCCAGCAGACCGTCGGCCAGGTCCTCGGCGGCGGGCTGGGCCAGCTGCCGACCGGCACGGTCGACCAGCTGCTGGGGCCAATCGGCCTCCCGGGCCTGGACGGAAGCAACGGCGTCGCCGGCGGGACCGGCTACGTCGTCCTGCCCGACGGCTCGATCCTCCTCGATGCGCGCCCGCCGGTGACCAAGGTCAAGGTGCTCTCCAAGCTGCGCCAGGTCGGCGGGACCGGGAAGCTGCGGCTGCAGATCTCCAGCGACGAGCCGAGCGTCATCGCGATGGGTGGCACGATCCGGCCTGGCATCAGACGCAAGCTGGCTACCAGCAAGGCTCGCGCCGAACCGTATTCGCGCACGCCGATCCGTTTCCCCGCCGTCGTGCTCGCCTACCGCAAGGCCGGCGCGCTGACGGTCACGATCAAGTTCTCCCGGGCGGCGCAGAAGACGCTCAACCGGGCGCGCAATGCGCGCACTTCGGTCGCGCTGGTCGCGGTGGACGTCGCGCGCAACCAGCTGTCGCGAAACGTGAAGACGACCGTCAAGCGCTGAGATCGCGGGCAAGGCGCGCGGCGAGCGCCATGATCGTGATCTGGGGATTTACACCCAGCGCGGAGGGCACCACGCTCCCGTCAGCGACGTAGAGGCCGCCGACGCCGTGGACCTGCAGGTGCGGGTCGACCACCGACGTCGACGGGTCGACCCCGGCGCGTGCCGTGCCCAGCGGGTGGAATGCCATGGCCGAGACCTGCCGCGGGCGCACGTGCAGGCCGTGCAGCGGCGACACGTCGCCGTCGCGCAGCGTCGGCACGCCGGCAAGCGGCACGATCACCTGGCGTGCGCCGGCGGCGAAGAAGATCCGCGCGAGCAGCTCAAAGCCGCGACGGAAGCGCTCGGCGTCGTCCGGATGGAGGTCGTAGCGCACGACCATCCGGGAGCGGGTGAGACCCCATCCGCGCACCGTTCCGCGCGCGGAGTCCGAGACCATCACCCCGAACGAGCCCGTCCGCCGCGCGGCGAGCATCAGCTCGCGGTGCTCGGCGCCCGTGCGCGGCGTGCTCATGGCCCCCTGATCAGGCGGCCCGGCGATCCCCTCGAGCATGATCCCGTCGGCCGCGAGCTCGTCGACGTAGAGGCTCTGCGGGACGCCCGCCCACGGGTCCACGGCCTCGTCGAAGATCGCGCGCGCGGCGCTCGCCGGATGGATCGACAGGTTGCGCCCGAGCTGCCCCGAGCCGGTCCCCAGGCCGTCGCGGCGCAGCAGCAGCGGCGTCAGCAACGCGCCCGCGGCGACGATCACGGTCTCCGCGCGTACGCGGACACGCCCGCCGCCGTCGGTGCGTGCGACGACCTCGCGCACGCGGCCGCCCTCGACGACGATGCGCTCGGCACGCGTGCAGGTGAACGTCCGGGCGCCGGCCGCCTGCGCCCGCGGGATCCAGACCTGGCCGGCGTGCTGCTTGGCGCCGGTCGGGCATCCGAAGGCGCAGACGCCCGAGCCCGCGCAGCCGACCGCGTTTCGCTTGAGGAACCCCCAGCTCACGCCGAGCTTCTCGGCGCCCTCCTTGACGAGCGTCGCGTTGCGCCCCGCCAGCTCCTCAGGGACCTCGCGCACGCCGATCGCCTCCTCGACCAGTGCGAACTCGCGGTCGAGGTCCAGGTCCAGCCCGAAATCCGCGCGCCAGCGATCGAGCACGTTCTGCGGCGTGCGGAAGCAGGTGCCCGAGTTGACCAGGGTCGTCCCGCCGATCCCGCGCCCGAGCGGCAGGACGATCGGCGGGTCGCCCACCGTCGCGATCTGGCCGCCGTCGCGGTACAGCCGGCGCATCATGTCCCTGGGACGGGCGGTCATGGCGGCGGGCTCGTGCCGGTCGCCCTCCTCCAGGATCGCGACGCGCAGCCCGGCCTCGGCGAGCAGCGCCGCCACCGGGGCGCCGCCGGCGCCCGTACCGATCACGCATGCGTCGACCGTGACGATGCGCTCACCGGCGATCCGGGCGCCGTGCTCAAGGGTCGCGCTCATCGGCCGCGCACGTCGGCAGCCCGCGCGACGACGGCCTCGGGGTCGTAGCCCAGCAGGCGCATGACCGCGAGGTCGCCGTAGTAGTGCAGGTGGGCGACCGAGCGCAGCGCCTTGAGCAGCGGCGCCAGTGGGCCGCCGTCGAGGCGAGCAATCGCGCGCTCGCGGGCTTCGGGCTCCAGGCGGCGGAGCCTGGCACCGAAGCCGAGGGCGAGCGGAGCGACTTCGACGAACAGCAGGGCGGCGCGCAGCCCCGCGCGGTTGAGCGCGGGCGCGGACTCCAGCGACCGGGCGAACGCGGGCGCGGCGTCGGTGTGACACACCGGCGGCAGCGGCGCCGCGGGCGCGACGACGACGTCGGTGAGGCAGGCGAAGATGCTCAGCTCGCGGCCGGTCATGCGCGTGTCTGCCCCGCCTGGGCAGTCGCGAGCTCGAACGCGGCGGCTCGCGCGCCGTCGCCGTCGCGCCGCGCGATCGCACGGGCAGTCCGCGTGTAGGCAGGCGCCAGCTCCTGCGGGCGGGCGGTGACGGGAACGTCGGCGAGATGGCCGAAGTAGAGGTCGCGGATGGCGTTGAGGATCAGCTCGAAGACGAGGTTGCCCGCCGCCTGGGCGACCTCGGTGAAGAACGCGAAGTCCACGAGGGCCGCCTCCAGCGGCTCGGGCGTCGCCGCGAAGCGCTCGGCAAGCTCGTGAAGGCGCTGGGCCTGCTCGTCGGTTCGCCGCGCCGCCGCGAGCCCGGCGAGCTCACGCAGCATGAGGGCGCGCGCCTCGAGGATCGCCGCGAGCACCCCGGCGTCGACCGCGCCGCCGCGGAACAGCAGGTGGGCGAGCACGTCGAGCCCGCCGTGCTCGCGCCAGTCGCGCACGCGCATCGCGTCGCCGTGGCGGACGTCGACGAGGCCCATCTGCTCCAGGCGCTTGAGCGCCTCGCGCAGCGAGCTCATCGTGACGCCGAGGTCGGCCGCGAGCGCGCGCTGGGTCGGCAGCTTCTCGCCCGGCTCGTAGCGGCCGCCGAGGAGCGCCTCGAGCAACGTCGCGAAGACGCGGTCGGAGACGAGGGTGTTCGGAACACTCATCTTCCCGCGACCGTACCACAGTGTTCCGAACACTGGCTGCGGTAGCTTGCGGG
>JAWVFZ010000023.1:0-8057 GCA_033855555.1 Solirubrobacteraceae bacterium | reverse complement strand
CCCTCGTCGTCGGTCGTCCCGAGGCGGTCGAGGATCTTGTAGATGCGGTCGCCGGCGAACAGGCGCACGAGGTCGTCCTCGGCGCTGAGGAAGAAGCGCGACTCGCCCGGGTCGCCCTGGCGCCCCGAGCGGCCGCGCAGCTGGTTGTCGATGCGCCGTGACTCGTGGCGCTCGGTGCCGCAGATGAACAGCCCGCCGGCGCCTACCACCTTCTCGCGGTCCTCAGCGACCTTGGCGTCCAGCGTGGGCAGGACCTGCGCGAAGCGCTCGGCGTAGTCAGGATCGCCGGGGCTGAGGCCGAGCTTGGCCATCTCGAGCTGCGTCTGGTGCTCGGCGTTGCCCCCGAGCTTGATGTCGACACCGCGGCCCGCCATGTTCGTGGCGATCGTGACCGCGCCGGGGCGGCCGGCCTCGGCGATGACCTCACCCTCGCGCTCGGCGTGCTCGGGCTTGGCATTGAGCACGGCGTGCGGGATGCCGCGGCGGCGCAGGCGCTCGCCGAGCAGCTCGGAGACCTCGACGGAGATCGTGCCCACCAGCACCGGCTGGCCCTTGGTGTGGCGCTCGGCGATCTCGCGCTCGACGGCCGACCACTTGCCCTCGCGGGTCTTGTAGACCTGATCGTTCTTGTCGGCCCGGACCATGTCCTGGTTCGTCGGGATCTGCACGACGCCGAGCTCGTAGATCTTCTGGAACTCCGTCGCCTCGGTGAGGGCGGTGCCCGTCATGCCGGCGAGCTTGTCGTACATGCGGAAGTAGTTCTGCAGCGTCACGGTCGCGAGCGTCTGGTTTTCCTCCTGGACCCGGACGCCCTCCTTGGCCTCCACGGCCTGGTGCAGGCCCTCGGACCAGCGCCGGCCGTCGAGGATGCGGCCGGTGAACTCATCGATGATCTTGACCTCGCCGTCGACGACCGCGTAGTCGACGTCGATCTTGTAGAGCGACTCGGCCTTCAGCGACTGGATCAGGTGGTTGACGAGGTGGCCGTTCTCCGCGCGGTAGAGATGGTCGATGCCGAGGAACTTCTCGGCCTTCGCGACGCCCTGCTCTGTAACCGACACCGTCTTGTGCTTCTCGTCGAACTCGAAGTCGAACTCCGCGAGGAACTCCTTCTTGGACTTGGGGTCCAGGCCCTCCGGGCGCTTGCCCGAGGTCATGACCTTCGCGAGCTTGGCGAACTTGCCGTAGAAGTCGGCTGCCTCCTCGGGGGCGCCCGAGATGATGAGCGGCGTCCGCGCCTCGTCGATGAGGATGTTGTCGACCTCGTCGACGATCGCGAAGCTGTGCATCGCCAGCGGGCGGCCGTCCTCGCCGATGCGGGCGCCGTGCTGGACCTTCTCCTCCAGCGACGTGGCCATGTTGTCGCGCAGGTAGTCGAAGCCGAACTCGGAGTTCGTGCCGTAGGTGACGTCGCAGGCGTAGGCGACCTGCTTGTCCTCGTACTCCTGGTTGTTCTGGAGCACGCCCCACGTGATGCCGAGGGCGTCGTAGATCGGGCTCATCCACTCGGCGTCGCGGCGCGCGAGGTAGTCGTTGACGGTCACGACGTGGACGCCCTTGCCGGCCAGCGCGTTGAGCACGACGGGCAGCGTCGCGGTGAGGGTCTTGCCCTCGCCGGTCTTCATCTCGGCGATGTTGCCGCCGTGGATCGCCATCCCGCCGATCAGCTGCACATCGAAGTGGCGCATGCCCATCGTGCGCTTGCCCGTCTCGCGGACGACCGCGAAGGTCTCGGGCAGCAGATCCTCGAGGGACTCCCCGTTTGCTGCGCGCTCGCGCATCGCCACAACCCGCTCGCGCAGCTCGTCGTCGCTTTCGAGCTCCAGCTCGGGCTCGAACGCCGCGATCCGGGCGATGCGCTTCTCGAACTCCTTGAAACGCTTGGACTCGCCGAGATTGAGCGCCTTGTCGAGGATTCCCATGGCTCAAGTGTAGAGCCCCTGCGCGTGCTCCTCAGGCTGCCGGGGACATGTCCTGGCCCATCGCGGCGCCTCGCCCCTCACGGCGCTTGCGGCGCTTGTCGCGGTGGCGCTTGACCTGCCGCGAGAGCTCCTCCGCGCACAGGTTGATCGAGTGCGTCCGGTCCCGCGACGCATCGCGGGCGCGCAGGATCGCCCCCTTCACGTGCAGCGTCACCTCGGCGACCTGCCGCTCCGGGTTGGCCGGATTGCGCTCCTCCCAGACCTCTACGTCGAGGCGGGCCAGGTCCGAGACCTGCTTTCCCACCTTGGCGAAGCGCTTCTCAACGTGCTCGCGCAGCTCATCGCTCACGGTGCAGTTGCGGCCCTTGACGTCGATTTGCATCGACAGCCCTCCTTCGCTGGTCTGGAGCCACCGAGGATACGCAGCCTGGACTGTCTGTCAACGGACCGAGGTCCAGTGCTTAGGGAGGCCGAATCCTCACCCGAGCGTGCGCGCGTAGGAGACCGCGACGACGACCTCGCAACCCGCCGCCAACAGCGCCCGCGCGCAGCTGTCGAGCGTCGCTCCGGTCGTATGGACGTCGTCGACCAGGACCGCCCGCGGCGGCACCGCACCGCGCACGCGGATGACGCCGCCCGCGTTGCGCAGTCGCTGCGCGCGCCCTGCCCCCGCCTGCGGTGGCGCCGAGCCGTCGCGCACCAGGCAGGGCACGACCGGCAGCGCCGCGCGCCGGCCCAGCGCGAGCGCGATCCGCTCGGCCTGGTCGAAGCCGCGGTGGCGCCGGCGCCGCGGATGCGCGGGCACCGGGACGAGCGCGCCGCCCGCCAGCATCCCCGGCGGCACGCCGGCGGCGATCTGGGCCGCCATCGCGTCGGCTGCGGCAACCATGCCGCGCAGCTTCAGCGCGTGGACCAGCGCGCGCGCAGACCCGTCGTAGGCGACCGGCGCCCAGGACCGCGAGAACGCGGCATGGCGTGCCGGGCAACCGGCGCCGCATGTCCCCGGCAGGCCGCATCGCGGACAACGGCGGGAAGGTAGCCACGGCAGCCCGGCGCGGCACTGGCGGCACAGCGCAGACCCCGCCCGGACCGGCGCGCGGCAGGCCAGGCAGGCGGGCGGGACGAGCAGATCGAGGATGCGGCGCAGCACCCGACCAGCCTCGCGCGCAGCAGGTGACCGGTCAGCACCCGTCGGTCACGTGATGCGCGACGATGACAGCGGCGTGCTCGCGACGTGGACCTTCGACCCCGGACCGATCCTGCTGCTGGGCACGGTGACGGCGGCATACGTCGTGCGCTGGCGGGCGGCGCGCAGGGAGGCGGGTACGCGCGCGGCGCCGCCGTGGCGCCTCTTCGCGTTCCTCAGCGGCATCGCCTGCGCAGCCGCGGCGCTGATCTCACCGGTCGATGCGCTCGCCGAGAAGCTGCTCGTGATGCACATGGTCCAGCACCTCCTGCTGCTCGACGGGGCGGCGGTGCTGTGCATCCTCGGCCTCACGAAGGTCATCCTGCGCCCGGTCACCCGGCGCGTGCAGCGCCTCGAGCAGGCGGCCGGGCCGCTCGGCCACCCTGTCTTCGCGATCGCCCTCTACGTCGGCTCCATGTGGCTCTGGCACGTTCCGGCGCTGTACGACGCCGCGCTCGCCCATCCAGCGCTGCACGTCCTGGAGCACCTCACCTTCGCGGTGGCCGGCGCCCTCTACTGGTGGCACCTGCTCTCCCCCATCCGCAGCCGCCATCGCCTGGGCGGGATGGGTCCCGTGGTCTACATGCTGAGCACGAAACTGCTCGTGGGACTGCTCGGCATCGGCCTGACCTTCGCGCCGAGCGCCCTCTACGACTTCTACACCCACGGGCCGCGCTCCTGGGGCCTGAGCGCGGACGAGGACGAGCAGCTGGCCGGCGCCCTCATGGCGATCGAGCAGTCCGTGGTGATGGGCATCGCGCTCGCGTGGCTGTTCGTCCGGATGCTCGACGAAAGCCAGCGCAACGACGAGCGCGAAGAGCGCTACGGGACGGTCTAGGGCAGCCGCCCACAGGGAAGGAACCACCTGGACCCGTCGTCCTACCTACTGCACGCTCGTCCCGAATCCCTTGGGAGGTCTCATGTCTCACCGGCTCGTCCCAGGCCTAGCAATCACCGCGATCGCGATGTTCGCCAGCGGGCTCGCAGCCGACGCGGCGACCAGCGGCAAGCTGACCGCCACGCTGAGCGCTGCGAAGGAGGTCGGAGGCGCCGGCCCGGCCGGCGGCAAGGGCACCTTCAGCGCCACATTCAAGTCGGGCAAGCTCTGCTACACGCTGAAGTTCAGCAAGTTGCCCAATCCCGTCGCGGCGCACATCCACAAGGGCACCGCCACGCAGAACGGAAACATCGTCGTCGACCTCAAGCCGACCTTCGCCGCCGGCAAGGCCTCCAACTGCGTCGCGGTCAAGGCCAGTCTCCGCACGGCGATCCGCAAGCAGGCCTCCGCCTACTACGTGAACATCCACACCCAGAAGTTCCCCGCGGGAGCAGCGCGAGGCCAGCTGAGCTTCGGCTAGATGATTGATTTCGCGGCGCCCGCGCCTACCCCTCGAGGACGGTGCCGTCCGCGAGGTGGACGGGGCCCCCGTGGGCCTCGATCTCGACGTCGCCGCGCACCACGACGTCAGCGCCGAACGTGACGTCGCCGCGCACGACGAGGCGCTCGCAGTCGCGCAGTGAAGGCGCGCCCGCGGCGACGCGCGGCTCGAAGTCTCCGACGAGCTTGAAGAACTCGGGATCGAGGTCCACCTGCGGCGGCGAGCCGTCACGCTGGGCGACGAGAACGATGCGTCCGTCGCCGGCCACCTCGTAGGCGTCGGACCGCAGGGCCAGCAGGTCGTTTGTCGTCTTGACGGGGGCGAAGCGGTCGCGCGGCACCCGCAGCGCCTGCGCCCCCCCGATCACGCCCAGCGCAGCGCCCATCGCCGTCTCGATCTGGAAGACCTCGGGGCTTGCGGGGTCGGACGGATCGAGCGTCTTGCGGTTTCGGATCAGCGGCAACCCGAGCACCCCGCCGCGGCGCTCGAGCTCGTCGGCGACCACGCGCAGGTCGAACCAGATCGTGTTGGTGTTGAAGAAGCGGTGGCGCGACGTGTCCTGGAAGGCTTCGAGGTCGGCCTCGGGCGTCTGGGCGATCTCCCGCAGCACGAGCCCGTCCTCGCCGCGGCGGCGCGCGATGTGGCCGCCCTTGCGGTCGGCCGCGGTGCGGTCGGCCACCTCCATGACGAACGGGGCCTGCTCGCGCGCGATCCAGGCGAGGATCCGGGGGTCGAGCACGGCGCCCAGGTTGTCCGAGTTCGATACGAACGCCCAGCGGTAGCCGCCATCGAGCATCGCCGCCAGGACGCCGGAGGTCTGCAGCGCGACGAACAGGTCGCCATGCCCCGGCGGGCACCACTCCAGCGCGGGGTTCGGCGGCCACGAGGCCGGCATCAGGTCCTCGACGAGGACCTTTGGCTCCTTGGACTGCAGGAAGTCGGGCGGCAGGTCGGCCGACAGGCCGCTGTGACGATCGAGCGCTGCCAGCGAGTCCTCGCGCGTGGCGAACGAGTTCATCAACACCAGCGGCACGCGCGCGCCGGAGCGCTCGCGCAGCGCGAACACCTGGCGGGCGATGAGGTCCAGGAACGTCTCGCCCTCGCGGGCCTCCAGCAGCGACTTGGCACGCGTCATCCCCATGCTCGTGCCGAGCCCGCCGTTGAGCTTGATGACGACCGCCTGGTCGAGCAGCTCGCTCGTCTCGGCGTCCGGAAGCTCGTCGGCGTCCGGGACCGTCTCGACCGGCTCGATCTCCGCCTCGGCGATCAGCCCGGTCTCGCCCGCCGCAAGCCGTCGATACAGATCGGCGAACGTGTCGATCGCGACGCCCGCCACCTCGGCGTCGCGCATCTTCTGTATGCAGGCCTCCAACCCCTCACCGCTCATGCCGCGCCTGAGGCTACCGGCGCTCCCGCGTGACCGTCTTGCCTACGGGCGCTGCCAGCTGGTCAGGTAGTCCTGCTGGACGTCTGTCAGGGAATCGATCTCGACTCCGAGCGACGCGAGCTTCAGCCGGGCGACCTCGCGATCGATCGCCTCGGGCACCGGATGCACCCCGGGCGGGAGCTCGCCGGCGCGCCGCACGAGCTCCTCCACGGACAGCGCGTGGATGGCGAACGAGACGTCCATCACGGCCGCCGGATGCCCCTCGCCGGCCGCGAGATTCACGACCCGTCCGCGGGCGAGCAGGTTGAGGCGGCGCTCGCCGACGATGTACTCGTCGACGAGCGGGAGCACCTTGCGGCACGCGTCCCCGAGGTCCGGCAGCGAGATCTCGACGTCGAAATGGCCCGCGTTGGCGAGGATCGCGCCGTCCTTCATGCGCTCGAAATGCTCGCGGCGCAGCACGTCGCGGTTGCCGGTGACGGTCACGAACACGTCCCCGCGCTCGGCTGCGTCCAGCGCGGGCAGCACGTCGAAGCCCTCCATGCGGGCCTCCAAGGCGCGCATCGGGTCGACCTCGCAGACGATCACCGTCGCACCGGCGCCGCGGGCGCGCAGGGCGATCCCGCGGCCCGTCGTGCCGTAGCCCAGGACGACGAGCGACTGGCCGGCGAGCAGCAGATTCGTCGCGCGCAGGATGCCGTCGAGCGCCGACTGGCCGGTGCCGAAGCGGTCGTTGAAAGCGCGCTCGGAGGCGGCCTCATTGACCGCGAGGATCGGGAATTTCAGCCGGCCGGAGCGCTCGATCGCGCGCAGGCCGACCAAACCGGAGGTCGTCTCCTCGGTGCCGCCGATCAGGCCTTCGGCGTCGAGCATGGCCACCGCGAGGTCGGCGCCGTCGTCCAGTGTCACCTGCGGCTCGGTCGCGAGCACGGGCTCGAGCTGCGGGGCGGCCTCGCCCGCCTGCGCGAAGGCGACCGGGCCGAGCGCCGCGACGACGTCGTCCTGCGTCGACAGCGGGTTGGCCGAGCAGAGCGCCACCGAGGCGCCCGCGGCCTCCAGCGTCCGCACGAGCACCGCCGTCTCGGCGGTGACGTGCAGGCAGGCGCCGATGCGGATGCCGGCGAGCGGGCGCTCGGAGGCGAACCGCTCGCGAATCGAGCGGAGGACCGGCATCCGGCCCTCCGCCCAGTCGATCCGATCGCTTGTGGCGATCGGGCTAGTACCTGTAGTGGTCGGGCTTGTAGGGGCCCTCGACCGGCACGCCGATGTACGCCGCCTGCTCCGGGCGCAGCGTGGTGAGCTTCGCGCCGAGCGCGCCAAGGTGCAGCCGCGCGACCTTCTCGTCGAGGTGCTTGGGCAGCACGTAGACCTGCTTGTCGTAGTCGTCGTTCTTGGTCCACAGCTCGATCTGGGCGATCGTCTGGTTGGAGAACGAGTTGGACATCACGAACGACGGGTGGCCGGTCGCGTTGCCGAGGTTGAGCAGGCGACCCTCGGACAGCAGGATGATCGAGTGGCCGTCGGGGAACGTCCACTGGTCGACCTGCGGCTTGATGTTCATCCGCTCGGCGACGGCGCTCAGGCCGGCCACGTCGATCTCGTTGTCGAAGTGGCCGATGTTGCCGACGATCGCCTGGTGCTTCATGCGACCCATGTCGGCGGCGGTGATGATGTCCTTGTTGCCCGTCGTGGTGATGAACACGTCGGCGGTCTCGACCACGTCGTCGAGCGTCTTGACGTCGAAGCCCTCCATCAGCGCCTGCAGGGCGCAGATCGGGTCGATCTCGGTGATGACGACGCGGGCGCCCTGCGCCTTGAGCGAAGCCGCCGAGCCCTTGCCGACGTCGCCATAGCCGCAGACGACCGCGACCTTGCCGGCAAGCATGACGTCGGTCGCGCGGAAGATGCCATCGACGAGCGAGTGGCGGCAGCCGTAGAGGTTGTCGAACTTCGACTTGGTGACCGAGTCGTTGACGTTGATCGCCGGAAACAGCAGATCGCCGGTCTTGGCGAGCTCGTAGAGGCGGTGGACGCCCGTGGTCGTCTCCTCGGTGACGCCCTTGATCCCCTGGCCGATCGTCGTCCAGCGCTGCGGGTCCTCCTCGAGCGAGCGCTGCAGCAGCGTCAGGAAGACGGTGAACTCCTCGGACTCCGCCTCGGCCGGGTTCGGCACGGCGCCGGCC
>JAWVFZ010000022.1:0-8286 GCA_033855555.1 Solirubrobacteraceae bacterium | reverse complement strand
GAGAGCGTGCCGCCGCCGCAGAGCGAGCCGCCGACGTGGCCCGGCCAGAGCTCGACGTCGCCGGGCAGGGAGCCGAGGCTGCCGAGGGTCGCGTGCAGCGAGCGCGCACCCTCGTGAGCGTCGACTGCGAGGTCCGGGCGCGCCACGCCCCCGACCATCATCGAATCGCCGCTCAGCAGCATGCAGGGATCGGGACATCGCGCCAGGTCGCTGACCAGCAGCGCAAGGTGCTCGGGACGATGGCCTGGAGCCGGGAGCGCCTCGATCCTGACGCGGCCCATCACGAGCACGTCGCCGGCGGCAAGCGGCTCGCCGGCTCCGGACTCGTGGCCGCCGCCCGCGGGCAGGCGGATGTCGGCCCCCGTCTCGCGTGCCAGCAGCTCGCGGCCCGAGACGTGGTCGGCGTGAACGTGCGTCTCGACGATCGCCTCGACGCGGACGCCCTCGTCGCGGGCGGCTTCGAGGATCGGCTCGACGCGGATCCCGGGGTCGACCACGACGGCTCGCCCACCGTCCCCAACCAGGTAACAGGCACACCCCAGATCGGGATCGACAAGCTGCCTGAAGATCATTTGTACCCCTTTCCTACCGTTTAGGTAGAGAAAGGATACCAGCCGTCCCTGCCCGGCCCGTCGGGGTGGGGGAGGCGTCTCCGGACCGTCAGGCTGCCGCGCGACGCGACCAGATGTCCGCGCACTCCTCGCAGACGCGCTCGGGCACGATGCCCATGCGCATCAGCAGGGCGAAGACGCGGCACCCGAGGCAGACGGCGAAGATCGACTCGAGGCCGGCGGCGACGACCATCGCCGCCACGATCCCGAAAGCGACGCCGGTCGCGCCGGCGGCAAGCCCGAGCACCGCGGCGGCCGTCGTCATCGCGGCGCCGATGCCCTGGGCGAAGCGCTTGGGCGGCCCCGGGACGTACTTCGGCGGTCCCAGACGTGGGGCGACGCGCTTCTGCGCGAGCCATCCGAGCGGGCTCAGCCTGGGGCCGGTGAGCACGCGCGCCCAGAAGCCGTACGCGAGCGGGACGAGCAGCCACAGCCAGCCAGTCGCCAGGATCAGTACGGCGATCGCCGTGACCACGCCGGCGACGACGCGCGCGGCCTTCTCGTTGACCGGGTTCGGGAAGCCGATGATCGCCCGCATCGACCTCAGGTTAGACGCCGGCTCCGGAGCCTCCGCGGCCCTCGCCACCGGCGAAGCGCCCGGCCCCTTCGACGGCCACGCGGAAGACCTCCGGGCCGGCTTGGGCCTCGAGCGCCAGCGCTTCGTCGAGGGGCAGCCCGAAGCCCTCCAGCGCTGCGCGGCGGTCGGCCAGCATCGTCTCCTGGGGGAAGGAGGCGAGCCCCTCGGCGATCTCCAGCGCGCGTGCCAGCGGGTCGTCCTGAAGCTCGTTCACCATGCCCCAGTCGTGCGCCTCCACCGCGTCCATGATGCGCCCCGTGAGGATCAGGTCCAGCGCGCGGCCCATGCCGACGATCCGCGGCAGCCGCTGCGTGCCGCCGTCGATCAGCGGCACGCCCCAGCGCCGCTCGGGGAAGCCGAGCTTCGAAGCGGGGGTCGCGATGCGCAGGTCGCACCACAGGGCGAGCTCCAGCCCACCAGCCAGGCACCAGCCGCCGATCGCGGCGATCGTCGGCTTGGACGGCGTGAGTCGCGTGAAGCCGAACGGTCCCTCCTCGGCCATGAGCCTGCCCGAGAACGACGCGATGTTCTTGAGATCGGCGCCGGCGCAGAAGGCGACGCCGCCGGCTCCGGTGACGACGAGCACGCGGGCTTCGTCGTCGGCCTCGAAGGCGCGGTAGCCCTCCAGCAGCTTCTCTGCAGTCGGGCCATCGACGGCGTTACGGCGCTCCTGGCGGTCGATGGTCAGGACCGCGGCGGCCCCGACGCGCTCGTAACGGACATCTTGGCCGGTGGTGCTACCAGCCACCGCGCCACTCGGCGGCGCTGGCGCGGCGCTTGGCGGCGGCCTTGCGCACTTCCTTGCGCTTGTCCAGCCGCCACTGCAGCAGGCTCATCACGAGGATGAAGAGCGGGAAGAAGGCGATGACGATGAAGCCCGCGTTCGTGACGACCTTGTCGCTGGCCTCGCCGTAGAGGCCTTGGCCGCCGTCGTGCGCGAGCGCGGCCGGGGCGAGCAGGGCGAAGGCGACGATGGTGGACAGGGCGAGGCGCATCTCCCCGAATCGTATAGAACCTCCCGGAGATGGCGCCCATCGAACGAGAGCGTGTGGAGGAGGGGATCGAGGTCCTGCGCCTCGACCGGCCCGAGGCCCGCAACGCCATGAACAGCCCGCTCCTGGCCGCCGTCGAGGAGGCCCTCGCCGAGCTGGCCGCGGACGACTCGCTGCGGGTGCTCGTCTTCTCGACGACGTCGCCTGCAGCGCTCTCGGCCGGCGCCGACGTCCGCGAGGAGCTCGACCACGCGGCTGGCGTGGCGCGGATGGAGTCCTTCGCGCGCCTCTACGCGGCCGTCGAGTCCTTCCCCGCGCCGACCATCGCCGTCTGCGTGGGGAACGTCGTCGGCGCCGGCGCGGAGCTTGCCGCGGGCTGTGACCTGCGCGTCGCCGGCGACAACCTCAAGCTCAGCTGGGCCGGCGCCCGCATGGGGGCACCGGTCGGCCCGGCGCGGCTGGTGCCGCTCGTCGGCCTCGCGCGCGCGAAGCATCTGATCCTGACCGCGGAGGTCCTGGGCGCGGAGCAGGCGCAAGCGCTCGGGCTGCTCAGCGGCGTCTTCGAGGCCGAGGCTGCCGAGGCCGGCGCCGTCGCCCTGGCGCGCTCGGTCGCGAGCGGCCTCGGCCTGCGCGTGCTCAAGCAGGAGTTCCGCGACCTCGAGGGCAGCGCCCGGCGCGTCGCGCTGGAGAACGAGTTGCTGGTGGACTTCCAGGCGCGCGGCGCCGGGCTGCCGCGGCGGCCTTGAGCGGGCTGCTCGTCTTCGTCGCCGTCCTCGGCGCTCCGATCCTGCATGCGCCGGTCCTGGCGCTCGACCTGTTCAAGGCGCTCAAGCGCCCGCTCGACGGCGGCGCGACGATCGCCGGGCGGCGCGTCCTCGGCGACAACAAGACCTGGCGCGGGGCGCTGTTCATGATCGCCGGGCCGGCGCTCGCGGCGGTCGCCCTCACGCGCTGGCCGGCCTACCGCGACGCGCTGCCCGACGCCGTGGCAGATGCGCCCCCGCTGTGGTGGGGCGCGCTCGTCGGGCTCGGGCTCGTCGTGGGGGAGCTGCCGAACTCGTTTCTCAAGCGGCGCCTGGACATCGCCCCAGGCACGCAGCGCCGCACCCCGGCGGGCCTCGCGCTGATCGTGCTCGACCAGGCCGATCTCGTGCCAGGCGTGTGGCTCTGCCTCGCGCCGGTGTACGTCCTGGGGCCGGCGACGGTGGCGGTGGCGGTGGTCGCGGTGACCGTCGCGCACCTGCTGATCAACGTCGTCGGCTACGCGATCGGCGCTCGCACGTCTCCGATCTAGTCCTAGCCCGCCAGCGCGAAGCGCCTGCGGCGGGCCAGGCGACGCGGCGGGCGGGCCGTGCGCTGCATGGCCCATTCGTGCAGGAGCTCGACGGCGTCGGCCGTCGGGCTGAAGGGGTCGGCGATCACGTCACCGCCTGGAACGGCGACAGCGGCGACGAGGACGCCGTCGCGCTCGGCGAGTAGGTGCTGGCCGCCGGAGAGGCGCTTGGAATCGAGCTGGGCGAGGCGGTCGAGGGCGGCGGCGTCGGAGGAAACGGCGCGGCGCAGGACGATGGAGGAGTTGCTGGCGGTGGTCATGGATCGATCCTCCGCTGCACCGCGAATAAAATCCAATGATCTTTTGTCGTAGCACTGATAACGTTCGCTTATGCTTGATGTCCGCCTCCTGCAGACGTTCCGCGAGGTCGCCCTGCGGGGCTCGTTCTCGCTCGCGGCAGAGGAGCTGGGGTTCACGCAGCCCGCTGTGTCACAGCACCTCGCGCGGCTCGAGCGCCATCTCGGCGTCAAGCTGCTGGAGCGCGCCGCGCGCGCCGTCACGCTGACGCCGGCGGGCGAGGCGCTGCTCGCGGAGACCGACGCAGTCCTCGCCTCCGTCGGCCGCGCCGAGAAGGCCGCGAAGACCGCTGGCGGGATCGTCGCCTCCCGGCTGCGCGTGGGTGCCTTTCCTTCCGCTGCCGCCGGGCTCGTGCCGGGCGCCGTGCGCGAGGCGCGCGGGCGCCGCCCCCATCCCGAGATCGAGCTCGACCTGCGCGTGATGGAGCCCCAGCCCGCGCTGCGCGCGCTCATGCGTGGCCGGATCGACCTGGCGCTGATAATCGACTCGCCGCTGGACGTGGTCACGGTGTCCGATGGCGTGACGCTGCTTCCCGTCACCGAGGATCCGATGATGGCCGCGCTGCCCCCCGGTCATCGCCTGGCGAACCGGCGCAGCGTCGACATGGCCGAGCTTGCCGAGGAGCCGTTGCTGCTCACCGAGCTCGGCGGCACGTGCGCCGACTCGAACATCGTCCGCCGCGCCTGCCGAGACGCCGGCTTCAGCCCGCAGGTCCGGCTCGAGTCGCAGGACTACAACGCGCTGCAGGGCATGGCCGCGGCCGGTCTCGGCGTCGCGCTCGTCCCGCGGATCGCGACGATCGGCGCCCACCCGGGAATCGTGCTGCGCCCGCTTCGCGGCGCGGCACCCGTCCGCAGCATCCTCGCCGCGGTCGCCGACGACCGCCCGCAGCTCGTCGACGACTTCGTCGAGGCGCTGCGCGCCGCGGGCCGCGAGCTCGCCGGCAAGGACCGGCTCGGCGCTGTGGCGTAGCGGTGCGGGGCTGTTGCTTCGGGTGCGGAGCGCAGGACGGGGGTGGCGCGCAGCGCGGTCTGTCTGTGGCGTGCTGGGCGTGGGTTGCCTGCCGTGAGGGAAGGCAGGGCCGGCGTCGCGGCCACTTGCCCCCTCGGGCCCCAGCCAGGCGCGTGAGTAACGAAACCCACGATGACGGTGGGTTTCGTCACGACAGTGCCGTCCGGCTGCCTCTCCCTCAATGACCGGACCAGCCACCGCACACCGCACCGGCCTGGGCTGAACTCCGTTACGCCCCGTCGTCGTTGAACCCGGCGAGCTTGCGCAGCAGGTGCAGCAGGGTGGCGCGCTCGTCGTGGGTGAGCGCGGCGAAGCTCTCCTCGCCGACCTGCCGCGCGACCACGCGCATCTCCTTCAGCTTCCCGTGGCCCTCCGGCGTGAGGTGAATCGAGCGCTTGCGGCGGTCGTCGGGGTCGGGGCGGCGCTCGGCAAGCCCATGCGCCTCGAGCTCGTCGAGCACCGCGACCATCGAGCTGCGGTCGACCCGCGAGTTGTCGGCGAGCTCCTGCTGGGTCGTGCCTGGGCGCGCATCCAGGACCGTCATCACGCCGAAGTGGCGGGGGTGCAGTCCGAACGGCTCGAGCGCCTCCGCGAACCGCCGGCCCGAGCGGGTTCCCAGGTAGTTCATGAGGAAGCCTGCGAACTGACCGAGCTCCGCAGGTGGCTGTTCGCTGTGCAGCATGGTCACAAACTTTACTACGCGGCCCGAATCATTTGTGATACAAACGATCTATGACCTCCATCACCCGCTGGGTGCTCGCCCATAAGCGCATCGTCGTGGCCTTCTGGGTCATTCTCACCCTCGTCGGCATGGGCGTTTCCGGCCCCGCGAGCAAGGCCCTCAAGCAGAAGTTCTCGGTCCCGGGCAAGGAGGGCTGGGAGACCAATCAGCAGATCGCCCACCTGTACAAGGGCACCGGCGACAACTCGGCGCCACTCGTGCCGGTGGTCTCGCTGCCGGCGGGTACGACGGTCTCGGCTGCGCGGCCCGACCTCGTCAAGCTCGAGCAGACGATGGCCAAGACGCTCCCGGGCTCCCGCGTTGCCGGATTCGGGTCGACCGGCAGCAAGAGCTTCCTCTCCAAGGACGGGCGCACGGTGTTCGCCGTCGCATATCCGCCGCCGGATCCCGACCAGCCGTTCGGCGACAACCCCAAGGCCGAGAAGAAGCTGCGCGCGGCTCTGAAGGGATTCACCGTCGCGGGCGTGCCGGTGAAGCTGTCGGGCTTCGACGCGCTCGCCAACCAGAGTGGGGACTCCAACGGGCCCGGGGTGCTGCTCGAGGCGCTGGTCGGCGGCTTGGGCGCGCTGCTGATCCTCGCCTTCGTCTTCGGATCGTTCCTGGCATTCGTGCCGATCGTGATGGCGATCGTCTCGATCCTGACGACGTTCCTGCTGGTCTACGGGCTGGTGCAGATCACCGACGTGTCGCCGATCGTGCAGTTCCTGGTGGCGCTGATCGGCCTCGGCGTCGCGATCGACTACGCGCTGCTGGTGGTCGTGCGCTGGCGCGAGGAGATCGCCCACGGAAAGCAGGGCGACGAGGCGGTCGTGCGTGCGATGGAGACCGCCGGCCGCGCCGTCGTCTTCAGCGGCACGACGGTGGCGATCGGCCTGCTCGCGCTCGTCGCGCTGCCGCTGCCTTTCCTGCGCTCGGTCGGCTACGGCGGGATGCTGATCCCGCTCGTGAGCGTCGCCGTCGGCATCACGCTGCTGCCGGTCGTGCTGAGCTCGATCGGCCAGAAGCTCGACTGGCCGCGCCGCGTGCGCGAGGACAACGCCAACCGCGCATGGACGCGATGGGCGCAGCTCGTCGTGCGCCGCCGCGGGCTGGCCGCTGCGGCAGCTGCCGTGGTCCTGATCGCGCTGCTCGTCTCGGCGAGCAGCCTGCAGCTCGGCGTCTCCAACCCCGACACGATCGCCAAGGGCGGCACCGCCAAGCAGGGCCTGACCGAGCTGGAGCGCTCCGGCATCGGCTCCGGCGTGCTGTTGCCCCACGAGGTGCTCGTCCGCGGGGCGGATCCGCAGGCGGTCGCGCAACAGCTGGCGCAGGTGCAGGACGTGCACGGCGCGGTCGCACCGACGTCAGCGTCCTGGCGCCAGGGCGGGACGGCGATCGTCGAGGTCTTCCAGCATCCGGACGGCGGCTCTTCGCACGGCAAGGACGTGACGAAGGCGGTCCGCGACACGGCGCACGCCGCCGGCCCCGACGTGCGGATGGGCGGGATCCCCGCGCAGAACGCCGACTTCATCGACGCCGTGTACGGCAACTTCCCGCTCATGATCGGGCTGATCGCTTTGATCGTGTTCGTGCTGCTGGCGCGCGCGTTCCGCTCGATCGTCCTGCCGCTGAAGGCTGTGGTCCTCAACGTCGTCAGCGTGCTGGCGGCGTGGGGGGTGCTGACCATCATCTGGCAGCACGGCCACGGGTCGGACTTCCTCTGGGGGATCCCGGCGACCGGCTCGATCACCGCGTGGATCCCGCTGATGATCTTCGCGTTCCTGTTCGGCCTGTCGATGGACTACGAGGTGTTCATCCTCTCGCGCATGCGCGAGGAGTACGACGCGACGGGCGACACCAACGAGGCCGTCATCCGCGGCATCGGCCGCACGGGGCGTCTCGTGACAAGCGCCGCGCTGATCCTGTTCCTGGCATTCCTGTCGCTCGCCTCGAGCCCGGGCACCGACGTGAAGGTCATGGCCACCGGGTTGGCGGCGGGCATCCTGCTCGACGCGACGGTCATCCGGGCGCTGCTGGTGCCGGCGGTCGTGTCGCTGTTCGGCAAGTGGAACTGGTGGATGCCGAAGGGCCCGGCGAAGCTGCTCAGGGTCGCGCCATCGGAGGGTTGAAGCTTCCCGGGGCACAGAGGTAGGCGGCCACCTCGGCCTACCATGGAGTCGTGGCCGTCGTCATCGCATCCGACCTCGCCAAGGACATGGTGGGGGAGCCGCTCCTGCGCGGCGTCTCGTTCAAGCTCGAGCGCCGCGATCGGCTGACCATCGCCGGGCGCAACGGCGCGGGCAAGACGACGCTGTTGCGGATGCTGGCGGGCGAGGCGTCGATCGACGGCGGCGAGCTCGTGTTCAGCAAGGGCGTCCGCGTGGCGTTGCACGACCAGCGCCCGCCGCGGGAGCGCGCGATATCGCTGCGCGACTACGTGCTTGCCGGCCGCCGCGAGCCGCTCGAGCTCGAGGCGGAGCTGAAGGTCCTCGAGGACCGCATGGCCTCCGGCGACGAGCGCGCGATGAGCGCCTACGCCGGCGTGCAGGCGCGGTTCGAGGCGGTCGGCGGCTACATGTGGCGCGAGCGCGCGAACAACTACCTGCACGGGCTCGGCTTCCTCGACGCCGACCTCGACCGCAAGCTGTCGACGTTCTCCGGCGGCCAGCTCACGCGCGCCTCGCTGGCGCGCGCCCTCGCGGCCGAGCCCGACCTGTTGCTGCTCGACGAGCCCACCAACCACC
>JAWVFZ010000021.1:0-4414 GCA_033855555.1 Solirubrobacteraceae bacterium | reverse complement strand
GTCCAATCCCTCGCACCTGGAGTTCGTGCACCCGGTCGCCGTCGGCGCCACGCGCGCGGCCCAGACGACGCGCCAGGGCCCGCACGCCCACCGCGACACCGACAGCGCGATGCCGATCGTCCTGCACGGCGACGCCGCCTTCCCGGGTCAGGGCGTCGTCGCCGAGACGCTGAACATGCAGGGCCTCGACGGCTACAAGGTCGGCGGCACGCTGCACCTCATCCAGAACAACCAGATCGGCTTCACCACCGACTCCGAGGACGCCCGCTCCACGCGCTGGGCATCGGATCCCGCCAAGGGCTACGACTCGCCGATCATCCACGTCAACGCCGACGACGTGGCCGCCTGCATCAGCGCCGTGCGCCTGGCGTTCGCCTTCCGCGAGGAGTTCGGCCACGACGTCGTCATCGACCTCATCGGCTACCGCCGCTTCGGCCACAACGAGGCCGACGAGCCCGCCTACACGCAGCCGGAGATGTATGCGGTCATCAAGAACAAGAAGCGCGTCGCCGAGCTGTTCTCCGCGCGACTCGTCGAGCAGGGCGTGATCACGCGCGAGGAGGTCGAGGCCCAGCAGCAGCAGGTCTGGGACGAGCTGACGAGCCTGCACCAGGAGCTCAAGGCGGCGATCAAGGCCGCCGACGACGCCGGCACTCCCGACCAGCAGACCGGCGAGTACACGCTGGACCGCTCGCCCTCGCCGGAGGTCAAGACGGCGGTGTCGGCCGACCGGCTGCGCTCGCTCAACGAGGAACTGCTGACGACGCCCGAGGGCTTCACCGTGCACCCCAAGCTGGTCAAGCAGCTCGAGCGCCGGCGCGAGGCGCTGGGCCCCAACGGCGGCATCGACTGGGCGCACGCCGAGCAGCTCGCGTTCTCCTCGCTGCTCACCGAGGGCATCCCGGTGCGCCTCACCGGTCAGGACGCCGAGCGCGGCACGTTCTCGCAGCGCCACCTCGTCCTGCATGACGCCAAGACCGGCCAGGCGGTCTGCCCCATCCAGAACCTGCCCGGCGCGCTGGCGCCGTTCGAGCTGCACAACTCGCCGCTGAGCGAGATCGGCTGCCTGGGCTTCGAGTACGGCTACTCGGCCGAGGCGCCGGAGACGCTCGTGCTGTGGGAGGCGCAGTTCGGCGACTTCGGCAACGGCGCGCAGGTCATCATCGACCAGTTCATCGTCAGCGGCCTGGCGAAGTGGGGACAGACCTCGCGCCTCACGCTGCTGCTCCCGCACGGCTATGAAGGCTCGGGCCCCGAGCACTCCAGCGCGCGGCTGGAGCGCTTCCTGCAGCTCGCCGCCGAGGGCAACATCCGCGTCGCCAACCTCACGACGCCCGCGCAGTACTTCCACCTGCTGCGCCGCCAGGCGCGCATCGCCAAGCAGCGCCCGCTGATCATCATGAGCCCGAAGTCGCTGCTGCGCCTGCCGCAGGCGACCAACCGCATCGAGCACCTCGCCGACACCCAGTTCTTCCCCGTGCTGGGCGAGCCGCGGGTGCCGGTCGACCAGGTCACGCGCCTCGTCCTGTGCACGGGCAAGATCTACTACGACCTCGTCGGCCACCCCGCGCGCAAGGACAACGAGGGCGTGGCGATCGGGCGCGTCGAGCTGCTGTACCCGTTCCCGGAGGCGCAGATCGTCGAGCTCGTCGACTGCTACCCGAACCTGCGCGAAGTCGTCTGGGTCCAGGAGGAGCCGCGCAACATGGGCGCACGCGCGCACATGTCCCCGCGCCTGATGCAGATCCTGCCCGAGCACCTCGCCTTCGGCTACATCGGCCGGCCCGAGCGCGCCTCGCCGGGCGAGGGCTACCCCGCGGCGCACATCGGCGAGCAGAACCGCATCATCGAGACCGCACTGGACCTCTCGGCCCCGGTCTCGCTGTATCCCAAGAAGACGCCGGGCGAACGCTAGTCCAGCGCCGCCGCGACGGCCGCCGCGCCCGGTGCGATCTCCGGGCTGAGGCGGCCGAGCAGCTCGCGCCAGCCGGGCTGGAGCTCGATCGCGCGGCGGACGCGGTCGAGCGCCGTCTCCATGTCGCCGCCCTGCGCCGCGGCCAGGCCGGCCCAGAACAGCAGCTCGTGGTTGCCGGGCTCCATCGCCGCCGCCTGCTGGTACTTCGCGCCCGCGGCCGCGTGATCGCCGGCGCCCGTCAGCTCGTCGCCCTGCGTGGCGAGGTCGTAGGCCTCGTGGACGCCGAGCAGGCGGCGCAACTCCTCCAGCGGCTCGGGGTCGTCCTCGACGCGCAGCTCGACGCGGTCCCACTCCTCACCCTCGGGCGGGACCACGAGCAGCGCCGCCGACTGGCGCCCGCGGGCGTCGCCACCGGCGCCCTCGGCGGCGTCCAGCGCCGCCATCAGGCGCCGCGCGAGCGTGCCACCGGACCCGCTGAACGCCTCGGCCATCGCGCCCCACACCAGCTCGGTCGCCATCATGTTGGCCTGCGCGCTGAAGCCTGCGCCGGTCCGGTGGCCGGCGAACGCGATGCAGCCGTCGCCGGTGTGGACCGCCACCTTGCCGTCGGCCCGCACGCACGCGACCTGGCGGAAGCGCCCCTGCGCGTCGGCCGCGACCAGCCGGTCGAGCGCCGACTGCGGGTCCTCGCCTGCGGCCAGTGCGTCGAGCAGGCGCGGCCCATATGCGGGCTCGGCGATCGACTGGGTGGCGACGGCGCCGACGCCGGCGCGCCCCCACGTGACGACAGAGCCGACGGAGAACCAGTGCGACTGGACGGCGACGCCGCACTCCCCCGTCCGGGGATCATGGGCGACGATGGAGTACGTGCCGCGGCGCACGCCCGCAACCTACTCCGTGCTGGCCCGGGTACGCGAGATCCCGGAGGGCTTCGTGCGCTCCTACGGCGACGTGTCCCCAGGCGCGCCGAGATTCGCCGGGACCGTGCTGAGCGCCTTCGGCGACGAGGTGCCGTGGTGGCGGGTCGTGCGCGCCGATGGCTCGCTTGCCAAGGGCGAGCGCCAGCGCGCGCTACTGGACCGCGAAGGGATCCCGTTCCGCGGCGACCGCGTGGACATGGCCGTGGCACGATTGCCGGAGCGATGATGGTCCAGCATGACATCACCCTCGCGCCGCGCCCGCGCGGCTTTCATCTCGTCACGCGCGAGATCGAGGGCGCGCTGGCGGAGCTGGACGGCATGCGCGTCGGCCTGCTGCACGTCCACATCCGCCACACGTCGGCTTCGCTGACGCTCAACGAGAACGCGTCGCCTGATGTGCGCCGCGACTTCGAGACCTGGTTCGACGCCGCGGTGCCCGAGTCGTTCGGCGGCTGGACGCACACCATGGAGGGTCCCGACGACATGCCCGCGCACGTCAAGGCCTCGCTGCTCGGCCCCTCGCTGACGGTGCCGGTTCGCGACGGGCGCCTTCACCTCGGCACCTGGCAGGGCATCTACTTGTGCGAGCACCGCGACCTCGGCGGCGCCCGCTCGCTCACGCTGACGCTCTGGGGCGAGTAGTCGTCTACGGTTGCGCGATGCGCGACTACCGCCCGCAGGCCGAGAAGAGCCGCATCGACAAAGCCCTGCAGACCTTCGCGCAAACCCGTTTCGGCGGCAAGCTCTTCATCTCGGTCTTCCCCGCCATCGACCGCCGGCTCCTGCCGCTCACGCGCGGAAAGCTGTCCACTGGCATGGGCCAACCGGTGGTGCTGCTGCACGTGCGCGGGGCGAAGAGCGGAGTCGAACGGACCGTGCCGTTGCTCGCAACCAAGCGCGGCGAGACAGTCGTCGTCGTCGCCTCCAAGGCCGGCGCGACGAGGCACCCCGCCTGGTACTTCAACGTGCTCGCCAACCCGGACGTCGAGCTGACGCTGGACGGGCGCCGCCAGCCCATGCAAGCGCGGATCGCCGAGGGCGACGAGCGCGACCGGCTGTGGGCCATGGTCTGCGACAACTACTCGGGCTACGCGACCTACCAGCGCCGCGCGGGCGCCCGCGTGATCCCCGTCGTCGCGCTGGCGCCCCGCTGATCCAGCGGCCGCCACGCGTCATTCAGAACACCTCGCTACCTGGCGCGCGACGCAGGTTCGTCCGCCTCCGCCTCCGCCTCCGCCGCGACGCGCGGTCCGCGGAGTCCCCCCGGCCGCACCGCGATGCCGATGATCAGGAACACGACCACGCCGATGTTCCATACCGCGCCGTCATCGAAGAGGTCGACGATCAGCAACCCTAGCGCCGCCGCGGTCGCCCCCCAGTAGACCCAGGAGTACCGGACGCCATACGGACCCAGCATTCCATGCCTGTCCACGCGCCCTTGCATGGAGCGACTATCCCGCGCACGCCCGTTGCAGTCAACGGGCCGTTTCCCTCAGCAGGCCCTCCGCTGCGCTCAGCGGCCCTTCCAAACCGGCTCGCGCTTCTCGGAGAACGCGGTCGCGCCCTCGCGCGCGTCCTC
>JAWVFZ010000020.1:0-4767 GCA_033855555.1 Solirubrobacteraceae bacterium | reverse complement strand
CCGACGTCGACGTTGAACCCGTTGATCGCGACGGGCGGCGCACCCCTGACCGCGATGATCTCCGGGATGTCGAGGTCGAAGGCGTATGAGTAACGGCCGCCGACCTTCTTGAGCGTGCCGGGCAGCACGAGGTTGATCTCGATGCCCGAGTCCTCCGTGCTCGCCGTCAGGATCAGCGAGCGCTTGTTCGCGTTGCCCGGACCGTTGAACAGCTTCAGCTGCGCGTCGACGTTGCTGAGCAGCGGACGCGCGTCGACCTTCGCGAGACCAACGCCGAGCATCGACGCCTTCGGGCACTTCAGCGAATCGGCGACGGTCTTGGGATTGCAGGTCGGGAACTTGTCGGCGTTGACCTTCGCACCGGCGGGGAACTGGAAGCTCACATGGCGAAGCGGCGGCGCGAGGCCGTCGTCCGTCATCCCGAGGACCGCGTTGATGTTGAGCTTCACCGCCCAGGCCTGACCCTTCGGCTGATCCAGCAGCGTCGCGCCGAACTGCAGGTTCTGCGTGTGCTCGGCCGCATGGACCGGAGCGGCCAGTGCCAGCGCCGCCACTGCGGCTGTCGCCGCTGCCGTCATCGTCCGTCTCATCGCTTTCCTCCGTGTGGGGTGGTTTGGTCGGTGGGGAGAAACTGTGGGAACGTCGGTGTGCCGCGCTGCTCCTGCACGCACGACGGCGTCGAGCGAACGCCGTTGTTGAGCGCGAACTCGTCGATGCGGTTCAGGAAGTCCATGTCGATGCCGTCGACAGGCGTCTTGACCAGCGTCGGCCAGCCGCTGTCCGAGCAGCGCCGGCTGTCGTAGACCTTCAAGCCGCTCTTGGACGAGAGCTCCGTGAGCGCGTAGGGATTCGCGCGCGACCAGCCCTGGCGCTGGTCGTAGTGGCTGAGCGAGGCCGGCCCCAGGCCGACCAGAGCCCGTAGGTAGTGCACCGCGTGGTCCTCGCCGCGGGGAACCGACGACGCCTGCGTCGCTGCCGTCGCGTTGACGATGAACGCCATGAGGTCGTCCTTGTGGACGCCGAGATAACCCAGGAGCGGGTTGAGCTGTGTCAGGACCGGCGGGAACGCGGCGATCAGCTGGCGCGTCTCGTCGAAGAACTGGGTGCCGGCCGGCAAGCCCTTCTTCGCGGCGTCGACCAGCGGGTTGAAGTCGCGCATCACCGCGTTGAAGTCGGGAGCGAGCCCGTCGAGCTGCTGCAGCGTCGGCGCAAGCGCGCGCGCCGCGGGGCGCAGCTGCGTCACCAGCGGATCGGTCTTCTTGGCGAAGGCGGCAAGCCGCCTCATTGCGGCCGCGCCCTCCTTGGCGAACGTGGGCAGCGCCTTGAACGTCCCCTCGAGCTGCGTGTTGCGGCTTGCGAGCGTCGCGAAGACCGTGTTCCAGTTCGTGATCGCTCCGCGCAGCTGGCCGCGGCGCTCCGAAAGCGCGTCGAAGACGGTTCCCGTGTTGCTGACCAGCTGGCGGACGGCCCCGTCCTGGGCGATGGCGGTCTTCAGCAGGCGGTCGGTGCTCTCGGCGAAGCCCGGCAGGTTGCCCAGCGCGTCGCTGAGGTCGCGGCCGCGGCCCTGCAGCCCGACGGCCTGCTCCTGAAACCAGCGGCGAAGCCCGTCTCGGGTCGGCTGGTCGAAGGTGCGGAAGATCTCGTCCAGCTCGACGCTCGGCGAGATCAGCGCCTTGGCGATCGACCCGCCCTCCGGCAGCTTGGGCTTCGTCCGATCGCCCGGCGTGACGTCGACATAGATCTCCCCGAAGGCCGTCTTCTGGCGCAGCATCGCGCGGGCATCGATCGGCAGCGGCGCGTACGCGGACTCGAGATCGAACGTGACCCTCGTCGTGTTGTGCGCCGCAGAGCTCTTCGCGATGACGTGGCCCACGTTGACGCCACTGATGCGCACGTCGGCGTTGAGCGCGAGGTTGCTGGCGTCGGGGAAGTCGGCCTTCAGCTGGTAGTTCTTCGGCTTCAGCGGGATGTTGCCGCCGAAGGCGCCCCAGAGGTACACGAGGATGAGCACGCACGAGGCCGCGAAGACGGCGATGATTGCCAGCTGCCGGGTGAAGTTGGCCTGTGGACGCATCTACCGGCGGTGCCGCTCATAGAGCAGCAGCGTCGCGTTGCCGGACCGGGTGGCGCGCCAGTGCCGGACCTCGTCGCGGAGCTCCTCGGGGAGATCCTGCTCGGGAGGAAGCTCCGCGCCGTATTGCGCCGGAGCGACGAGCGGAGCGCTGAGGGCGGCGAACGCGAGGTCCGCCGCGGTGAAGGTGTCATTGACCAGGTACGGCGAGCCGGCACGGGCGCTGGCTGCGAGGTCCATCACGTCGTTGAGCCGCTCGCGCGCCTCGTCGCGCGTGCGGTCGGTGATGGAGAAGTGGGCCCTGACGAGCTTCTTGATCCCCGGCACCAAGGCGGGCAGCATCCGGCGCTCCGCGGGGCGCGTGCCGGCTCCGACGAGCCGGACGAACATCGCGTCGTCCTCCATCGCGTGGCTGTAGAACCACAGCCGTGCGTCGGGGCCGAGGCGCTCGTCGAACGTCTTCACGAACGCATCGACCGCCTTGCGCTCGGCGGGACGATCCGGGAAGAGCCCGAGCCGGCCGAGGCGGTCCGCGTGCTCGACGATCGCCGTGGACTCGGTGAGCTTGGTCGCCCCGTCGATCAGCACGGGCGCCGTCGTCGCGCGGTGGCGGGCGAGGAAAAGCCGGTGGATGACGGGCGCGTGGCCCCGCTCCTCATAAGGCGCGTGTGCGAGGTCGAGCGCCCAGCGCGCCTTCTCGCAGAAATGGCTGAGCGGGATCGTGAGGAGCCTCACGAGTAGAGGTCCCCGATCAGCACCTCGGCGTTCATCCGCAGCACCTTCAGACGGGCGGGAAAC
Source organism: Solirubrobacteraceae bacterium (assembly GCA_033855555.1). Lineage (GTDB taxonomy): Bacteria > Actinomycetota > Thermoleophilia > Solirubrobacterales > Solirubrobacteraceae > AC-49. The sequence continues at coordinate 1,898 of JAWVFZ010000020.1, read as the reverse complement.
GCCTGCGTCGTGCACGTCGGGAGCTCGGTGACGCACATCGTGATCCGGGCGAACGTCGTCGGCTGGGTGCTGCCGAGCGGAACGCTCAGCACACCGAGGCGCAGCCTGCCGTCCGTGGTGACGGCCGGGCTGATCTTGAACGTCGCGTCGAAGCTGATGGGGACGATCGGGTCGGCGCTCGCCGGCGCATGCCGGTTGTCGGTCGCGCCGAAGCCGCCCAGGCAGTTGGGCGCGACCACCTGGGTCGTCGTCCCGGCTCGCACGTGCAGGGTGACGCGCGCCGTCCCTCCGAACAGGTGCAGGACGCTCTCCGTGGCGCTGCCCGTGCCGAACACCACGTTGCTCACCTGCACTGTCGGTGCGTTGCACAGCGGCACGTTGTCGCTCGGCGTCTGCGCGTAGTCGGCCACCGCGATGGCGGGAGCGATGGGGCCGCTGTCGAAGGCGACCTTGCCGCCGGTGACCGTTTCGACGACCCCCGGCCCGGCGTAGCCCGACACGTCGTTGCCGAACTGCGCCTCCAGCGACGACGTGCCGTCGAGCGGGACGACGCCGCCCGGCGCCGGATCCCCCGGGGCGGGCTGCAGCTCGGCGAATCCGTTCGGCCAGGGGAACGTCTGGGCGTTCCACTCAACTCCAAGCTCATCGTCGATCGCACCCTGGCCCGAACGGCGAAGTCTCAACGTCAACGGGAGGGCTAGGTCGACGGCCTGGGCCTTCTTCAGGAAGTCGTTGCGGAGGACCGCCTTCGGGTTCTTCTTGAGGGCGCTCCGGAGCTGCTTGCGGGCGACGGCCTTCTGATGCTTGGTGAGCTTCTTCGCCTCAGCGGGCGCACTCGCCCAAGGCGCGCCCACAGATAGGACGAGGGCGGCAAAAGCCGCCCCCAGCAGGGAAAAGAGATGTCGTGACCTGGTCAACCCGTGCGCGTCCTTGCGCCCCGGCTACTGCGATGCGCGTTCTCCCGCCTTGGCGCGCGTCCCGTATCCGGAACTTCGTGCGTTGGCTGCGGCGACCATAGCCGCGTGCACAAGCCCTGCATAGGGCGCAACTCGGCCCTTTCGGCATCGGAGCGCGGTTTTCCGCCCGAGTTCATCCGAAGTGATTAGGAAGTTCAGCCCTTCGGCGGATGCGGGGTCGAACTTGGCGCGGATAGCTTCATCGATGCCTCGGGAACCAGCTGCTTTTGGGTTGCAAGGACCGCGGCGGACACGGCAGGGGAATCGGTTAAACCATCAAGGAGGAGCTGTGTCCTCAAGGCACACTCGGAGTCTCTTCGGCGTTCTGCTCGTCATGGTGTTCGCGTTCAGCGCGATCATCGCGGCGCCGGCGTCGGCGAAGCTCTCGAAGCACCAGAAGGCCAACGTTCGCAAGCAGCTGAAGCGTGCGATCAAGAAGAACCCGAAGCTGATCCGGTCGAAGTCCTTCATCAAGAAGGCTTCACTGGTCGACTTCACGCTTCCCGTGACCATCAAGCTGCGGAGCACCGGCGCCGGCGTCGATGCAGTCAGCGCGGCCGGTGGCGCGAACCCGAACAAGGCGACGCTCGATCTGGGCGCCTCGCTGGGTCAGCGCACCGTCAACCTCGGCGGCAGCCTTGCTGCTGAGATCCAGTTCCACGACTCGTACGACGGTGGCGCGCTGGGCAACGTGGATCTGGCGCTGATGCCTTCCACGACCAAGCACCTGACGTCGACGTCGATTCCGCTGCTGTGGAACACCGATGTGTCCAACGGCGGCGTTGCCAGCGTCCCGACCGCGTGGGATACCGGCCTTGCGACCGGTAACGCCACGTCCGGCGGCTGCAGCAACTTCGTCGGGACGGGCAACCTGCCGTTCGACCCGAATGGGTTCTCCGGCGGTCCGTTCCCGGGCGTCCCGGAGTACAACCTCGCCGGCAC